>DUUU01000389.1 GCA_012841485.1 Armatimonadota bacterium | reverse complement strand
GGGAAGCGAACACGCGGCTCGCTCCGCTGCCCCCAGGGCGGTTTGATGAAGTTCTGCTCGATGGGCCGCTGCCGGCCCGAGCCGAGTTACTTGATCTCGACGGCAGCTCCCTGCTCCTCGAGCTTGGCGCGGATCGCCTCGGCCTCTTCCTTCGTCACGCCTTCCTTGACCTTCACAGGGGCGGAATCGACGAAGCTCTTGGCGTCGCCCAGGCCCAGGTTGGTGATCTCGCGGATCGCCTTGATGACCTGGATCCTCTCGTCGCCCGCGCTCGCGAGGATGACATCGAAGGAGGTCTGCTCTTCCTCAGCCGGGGCAGCCTCGGCCGCACCAGCAGCGGCAGGCGCGCCAACCGCCGCGACGGGCATCGCCGCGCTGACGCCAAACTTCTCCTGCAACGCCTTCGACAGCTCGACGAGCTGGAAGACCGTCATGTTACCCAGTTGCTCGATCAACTCCTCGGTGGTTGCCATGTCAACCTCTCCCTCTGCAGATTCCCCTTGCTCTCGCCGCTTGTCGGCGATCGCCATCAACGTGAAAACAAAACTCGCGACCGTGCCATTCAGAGTGCCCACAAACCCGGTGAGCGGGCTCATGATAGAACCCACCACCTGCGCCTGCAGTTGCTCGCGCGTCGGCATGTCGGCAAGCGCGCGGACCTGATCACCGGGGTAGACCCGGCCCTCGAAGAACCCTCCCTTGAGAGAGAAGTTCTTGTTGTCGCGCATGAATGCCGCCACCGCCTTCGCCACCGCGACCGGATCGCTGTAGGCGAACACGGCAGCCGTGGGGCCGGTGAGGTACTCGTCAAGGTGCGCAGGTGTGTCCTGGGTTGCCAGGCGCAGCAGCGTGTTCTTGACCACTTTCAGCTCGCCCCCGGCCTCGCGGATCTGCCGACGGAGGGCCGTCAAGGCCGGCATCGGCAGCGCCCGGAACTCGGCAAGGAAGGTCGCCTGGGAGGTCTCAACCTTTTCGCGCAGTTGCGCTACGGTCTCTTCCTTCTGCGGATTGCGCACGGATTCACCCCCTCTCGCCGCCACCAGCCCGGGGCGCTTTCGCAACCCAGCGTGCCAGCGGTCGGCTTCCTTCGCCGGCCCGCAGGAGCCGGCAAAACGACAAAGGCCCCCGCCATGAAGCGGAGGCCTTCCAAACAAGGCGCGCCCACAGGGCGCCCGTGCGCATGGGAAAGGTAGACTCCAACCTCGGCAGGCGGCGAGAAGCTCGCTCTTATCCGGTAGGACCTGCTGTCTGTGGCGGATCGGCCCGCGGGCACGATGCCCGTTATGATGACACGCGGATTATACCACCTCGGCGCGGCGGTGTCAAGGCATCACTCCCTCAGCTGATACTGCACGTTGGTGACGATCACGTCCTTGCGGAAGTAGAGTGCGACCTTCAGCAGCAGCCCTGATTGGTTGTGCAACAGCTTGTGCCACCACTTCAGGGGCACGAACTCGGGGATGATGATGGTCACCACATGGTCGCGCTCCACCTGCACCTCGTCCAGATAGCGGAAGAGCGGCTCGACGAGCGAACGGTAGGGCGACTCCAGGATGAGAAGGGGGATGCCCTCGCCCCACTCTTCCCACTCGTCGCGCAGACGCGGTGTCGCCTCCGGGTCGATCTCGATGTGGAGCGCGCGCGTGTCCTGGCCCAGCGACTTCGCGTACTGGATCGCGGGATAGATGCCCCGGTTGACGCCCGGCACCAGCACGATGACGGTGTTCTTCTTCGGCGGCTCCGGCCGATACCCGATGAGTGTCAGCTGCGCGGCAACCGCCATGTAGTGGCCGCGAATCCGCCCGAACAGCCACTCGATGACCAGGATCGCCACCACCACCAGCCACGCGCCCGAGCGAATCGTCTCTCCAACCCCCGGGATGGCGAATGGAAGCACGAAGAGCACATTAGAGTCCGGCGGCATGAACCGGGTGATCGCCAGGATGACCATCACGACAAAGGTTGTAAACGTTCCGACGCCGTTGATCACCGCGTTCCGGCGCCAGCCAGGCGTCCGGATGCGGCGCCAGCGCACCACCATCCCCGCCTGGGAGATCGTGAAGGAGAGGAAGACGCCCACCGCGTAGAACGGCAGCATGCCGTGAACACTCCCCTGGAAGAGCACCAGGAGAACCGCCGAGAGGAAGGCGAGCGCGATGATCCCGTTGTTATAGACCAGCCGGTCGCCCACATTGGCGAACTGGCGGGGAAGGAACCGGTCTCGCGCCAAAATGGCGGCCAGGCGCGGGAAACCAGCAAAGCTGGTGTTGGCAGCCAGGACCAGGATGAGCATCGTGGTCGCCTGCACGAAGTAGTAGAACCCCCGCTTGCCCCCCCACACCAACTCGGCAATCTTGCTGAGCACCGTCTCGCCGCCGCCTTGCTCCACGCCACCCACATCGGGAATGACCTGCAGCGCATGCGCCAGGTAGGTGATGCCGACAAAGATGACCACGAGGATTCCGGCCATCATCGCCATCGTCTTCGCGGCGTTGATTCCCTCCGGCGGACGGAATGCGGGCGCCCCATTGGCGATTGACTCGATGCCGGTGAGCGCCGTGCATCCGGAGGCATACGCGCGCAACAAGTAGAACGCCCAGAGGAGACCGGTCACCGAGACAGTCTCGCTCCTCACATCGGCAGGATACCCCACCGGGGAGATCGACCCCATCGCCAGCCGGGCCACACCCACCGCGATGGTGAGGAACATGGCCAGCATGAAGGCGTAGGATGGGAGCGCGAAAAGCAGCCCGGCCTCGCGCAACCCGCGCAGGTTCGCCAGAGCAAGCAAGGCGATGAAAAGCACGCCGATCTGCACCGAATAGGGCCGGAGCGCGGCGAACGCCGAGGTGATGGCGTGCACGCCCGCGGCCACGCCGACCGAGACGGTGACGACGTAGCCGATGAGGAGCGCGGCGCCGGCTACCGTGGCGGGGCCAAAGCCCAGGTTCTCGCGAGCAACGACGTAGGCGCCGCCACCCCCCGGGTAGGCAAGCGTCGTCTGCTGGTAGGAGAAGGTCACAATCGCCAGGAGAAGGACAATCGCGGCGGCAATCGGCAGCGACGCCGAGAGCGCCGCCGTGCCGGCGAGGAGCAACGCGATCAGGATCTCTTCCGTGGCGTAGGCGGTCGAAGAGATGGCATCCGAGGCAAAGACAGGGAGCGCGATCCATTTTGGGAGCCGCTGCTGCGCCGCGTGTGCCGTGGCAATCGGGCGGCCCAACAGTGCACGCCGAAGCGATAGGGGCATCTTACCAGTTTCTCCATCATCAGAAGCTGGCCGGGCGGGGGTAAGCATCCGTAACGGCATGTTACGGGCGTCTCGGAGACCACAGGTCAGCTCACGCAATCCACAGGTGAGCGCTCATGGCACGCATCCATCAGGAGGCTCGCCGTCTGATATTGGCAGAGTATATCACAAAGGGAGAGCTGCCGCAAGACGACAAGCCGGCCCCCGGCCCCCTCCGCGCGATCTCGGGGAGCCGATGGCGCGTCGTTGCAGGGGACCGAAACCGGGGCGATGAACCACACGGCATGCGAAGGCGTCCCAAAGGCGTGCTTCACGGGATGCCCGGCCAGAGCCCGGGAGGGGCGGGTGCAAGCGTTCGCCGAGGGGATGAAGGCAGTGCGGAAGCTACTCTTAGGTGTGCTCCTGATGCTCGGGACCTGCGCATCGGCAGGCGCGCAACCATCCTGGCTCTCGTCGGTGAGCGACGGTCTAGCCCGCGCGGAAAACGAGAAGCGGCTCCTGTTCTTGGAGATCGTGCGTTCCAAGAGCCCGCTGTGCGCGCGCCCAGACACGGAGAAGCCGGAGGATCCCCGGCTTGCCGGCGTCCTCGAGCGATACATCCTGGTGCGCCTGGATGCGGATCGCGCCCCCGAGGAGGCGGCGCGGTGGAACCCTATCAGCTATCCCACGCACGTGGTGCTGCAAGCCGATGGCACCGAGGTCGCGCGGCCACCGGGAACGCTGACCGCGTCTGAGCTGGCCGGGCGTCTGGAGGAGATCCTGGCAGACGAGCAGGCTCTGGGGGAGCACCTAGCCAGGCTCGCCAGGGAACCCCTTCACGTCGGCTCGCAGATTGCCCTGGCACGCCTTTACTTGCGGCGTGGCAACGCGGCTGCTGCCCAGCCACTGGTTGAGGCGCTCGCCAGGTCCACCGCGGTGGAGGCGCGCGCGGCGCTTCCCGCGCTCTGGCTGAACCTGGGCATGGCTTTGGGCAAGGGCGGCCCCAGTCCCAAGGGACGCAAGTGCTTCGAGCGCGTCACGTGCGACTTTCCCGACTCGCGCGAGGCAACCCAGGCGCACTTCCTGCTGTACATGATCTACCTGATGCAGGGCAACCGCGATGCCGCCGCGCGCTCGCTGGAGAAGATCCTGGATGGCACGCCGGATCAGTACCTCCGCGAGCGGGCAGAACGGGCACTCCGACGGCTGAACCGGTAATCAGCGTTCGAGGCCGCCCTCTCCCCCTCCCCGCTCTGCCGGGCTCTGCGCGCGTGCCGCTCTCTCGAAACTAAAGGCGTCGAACGGGGGTCTAACGAGAAGCCATGGAACCACGCGAATGCTATCGGCGGATGTGGATCATCCGTCTCTTCGAGCAAAAAGTAGATCGGTTGTTCGGCGAAGGCGTGCTGCGCGGCACATCGCACCTCTGCGTTGGCCAGGAGGCCTCCGCCGTCGGCGCGTGCGCGGCGCTGCGCCCCGATGATTACGCCACGAGCACGCACCGCGGGCACGGGCACTTCCTGGCCAAAGGGGGCGACCCGCGCCGGCTGATGGCGGAGCTGTTCGGCAGGGAGACCGGCTACTCGCGCGGCCGGGGGGGCAGCCAGCACATGGCGTGCTACGCCATCGGCTTCCTCGGCTCGAACGGAATTACCGGCGGCGGGATTCCGATCGCCACCGGCGCCGCGCTCGCCGTTCAGCGGCGCGGGGGCGACCAGGTGGTCCTCTGCTTCTTCGGCGATGGCGCCTCCAACCAGGGCGTCTTCCACGAATCGCTGAATATGGCGGCCCTCTGGAAGCTTCCCGTCCTCTACCTGTGTGAGAACAACCTCTATGCCATGTCGACGCCGGTGCAGAACGCCATCTCGGTGGCGGATGTGGCAAAGCGCGCGGCGGCCTACAACATCCCTGGAGTCGTGGTGGATGGCAACGATTTCTTCGCGGTGTGCGCGGCGGTAGACGAGGCCGCGGCGCGCGCGCGCCGGGGCGAGGGCCCAACGCTCATCGAATGCAAGACCTATCGGATGGTCGGCCACTCGAAGAGCGACCGGCGGGCGTATCGAACTCGCGAGGAAGAGGCCGAATGGCAGGCACGTGATCCGCTCCCTCGGTTCCGCGATGCCCTGCTGGCCGCCGGCCACCTCACCCCGGAGGAGGCGGATCGGATCCCCGACGAGGCCGCGCGAGAGATTGAGGAGTGCGTAGAGTTCGCGAAGCGCAGCCCGGTGCTGCCCGTCGAAGCGGCCCTGGAGGGGGTGTTCGCGTGAAGGAGACAACGGTGCCCGAGGGCGTGGCGGCCACTTCGCCCGTGCGAGAGATGTACTTCACCGAGGCGCTGCGCGAGGCGCTCGCCGAGGAGATGCGGCGCGATCCCAACGTCTTCCTCATGGGGGAGGATATGGGCGTCTACGGCGGGTGCTTCGGGGTGACCCGGGGCCTGCTAGAAGAATTCGGCCCAGACCGGGTGCGCGACACGCCGATCTCCGAGGCGTCGATCATGGGACTGGCGGTTGGCGCGGCCATCCTCGGTGCCCGACCCGTGGTCGAAGTGATGTTCATGGACTTCGTCACCCTCGCCATGGATCAGCTCGTGAACCACGCTGCGAAGTTTCGCTACATGTACGGCGAGCAGGCGCGCGTGCCCCTGGTACTGCGCTGTCCGGCGGGCGCGGGCCGCGCCTATGGGGCGACGCACTCGCAAAGCCTGGAGGCGTGGTTCATGCACGTGCCTGGCCTGAAGGTGGTCGCGCCTTCGACGGCTACCGACGCGAAGGGCCTGCTCAAGAGTGCCATCCGTGACGACAACCCCGTGGTCTTCCTCGAGAACAAGCTGCTCTATCAGTCGCGCGAGCCCGTGCGCGAGGGCAACTACCTCATCCCGTTAGGGAAAGCACAGTGCGTCCGCGAGGGAAGTGACGTGACCATCGTTGCTTACTCGCGCATGGCGCGCGAGGCGGAGAAAGCGGCGGTCGCACTGGCCGAGGAGGGAATCTCCGCCGAGGTGATCGACCTGCGCACGCTCGTGCCGCTGGACATCATGACGGTGGTCAAGTCGGTCATCAAGACGGGCCGCGTGGTGCTGGCGGAGGAGGGAACCCTCACCGGTGGTGTGTGCGCCGAGATCGGGATGCAGATCTTCGAGCACGCCTGGGATTCCCTGGATGCGCCGATCCGGCGCGTCGCGATGCCAGACATCCCGATCCCCTTCGCCCCGGAGCTGGAGGCCGCGGTTCTCCCGTCGGCGGTCGATATCGTCCTGGCGGCCCGGGATCTGGTAGACGCCTAGTCCCCCCGGCGATAGCCCGGCACTCAGGCAGTGGGACCGGCGGGGGCTCCTCTGCAAGCCCAACGCATTCAGATTGACAGGGCGCGCCAAAGCGGGCTGCACCGCGGCGGAGAGCCTTGCGCGAGACGATAGGACCACGGAACGAAACGTGAGAGGAGGCCGGGGGCTGGGACCTCTCGCCCCCGGAGCGTTGTGATGGCTGAAGCATCTGCCGTCGTGTTGAGCTATAATAAGCGGGAGTATACCCGACGGTGCCTGCAGAGCCTGGTGCAAACCGACTATCCAGGCCTGGAGTTGGTGGTCGTCGATCAGGGCTCCACCGACGGCACACGCGAATGGCTGGAGGCATTTGTCCCGGAAGCCGCCGAGCGCGGGATCCCGGTGCGCGTGGTGCAGAATGACCGCAACGTCGGCGCGTGTACCGGGCGCAACCAGGGGATCGCCGTCGCCTCGGGCCGGCTCCTGGCATTCCTCGATAACGACGTGGTCGTCGAGGATCCGGGGTGGCTGCGCGCCCTCGCCGGCCGGCTGGATTCCGAGGCGGACGCGGGGCTGATCACGGCGAAACTTCTCTATCCGGTGCCGCCGCACCTGATCCAATATGCCGGATGCGCGGTGACGCCCACCGGACGGATCGTCTACGTGGGCCGGGGCGAGGCGCGCGATGACCCGCGCTTCAATGAGGAGCGCGAGCTGCAATGCACCATCAGCGCCTGCATCGTGGTCAAGCGGGAGGTGCTCGACCGCGTTGGAACCTTCGATGAGGCGTTCAACCCCGTGCAGTACGAGGATCTGGACCTCTCCTACCGGGCGCGCGAGGCCGGGTATCGCGTGATCTATTATCCGAAGGTGGAGGCGCTCCATTACGAGAATGTGACCACAGATGGCTCGCCCGATGTGAACTTCCGATACGTGACGATCAAGAACGGCATGCTCTTCAAGCGGCGCTGGCGACACATGTTCTCCGTCGAAGGCGGGCCCGAGGAGAGCGAAGCGGTGTGGAAGCCAATCGAACGGCCGCGGATCTAGAAAAGTGGGGGGAAATGGCGGAACGACAGAGCATCGAATCGCAAATCAAGGAGCTGATGGTCGAACGGCTCTTCCTGAAGGTATCGCCGGCGGAGATTGGCGATGAAGAGGTGTTGATGGATGCCTATGGCCTGGACTCGGTGAACCTGTTCGAGTTGGTGGCCGGGCTCGAGGAGGTGTACGGGATCACCTTCGAGGATGACGACTTCGACCTGGAGCTGTTCAAGAACGTGGCCTCCATCGCGGCCTACGTCCGCCGCAAGTTGGGCCAAGAGGAATAAGCGTGCCTGAAGAGCCGGTCATACTGGCAGGCGAGAGTCCTGGTCTCTTCGGGGTGCTCCACCGGCCAGAGGGAAACCCCACGCTCGCGCTGGTCTTCTGCCCGCCCTTCGCGGAGGAGAAGAAGGGGGCGCATCGTCTCCTCGTGGAGACGGCGCGCGCGCTGGCTGACCATGGGGTGGCGGTGCTCCGCTTTGACTACCGCGGCACCGGCGATAGCGAGGGCTCTTTCGCCGAGTTTACGCTCGCCGGCGCGGAGGAGGATATTCAGAGGGCCCTCGCCTTCGTGCGCGCGCAGTATCCCGGAACGCCGGCCGGCCTTCTAGGCGTGCGCCTGGGGGCGGCGCTCGCCGCCCGTGTCGCGGAATCGTGGCCATCGGAAGCGGGGTGCGCACACTGCCTGGTGCTGTGGGAGCCGGTGATCAACGGGCGGCGCTATGCCCAGATGAACCTGCGCCAGAAGCGCATCCGCGAGATGCTGACGGCGAAAGAGGGCGCGGAGGCCTCTGGCCAGGCGCAACCGGAAGCGCCCAAACCGAAAACCGGAGCACCCGCCGGAGAGGGCTACGATTTCGACGGCTACTGGGTGACGCCGGCGCTGCACGCGGAGATGGAGGCGCTCGCCTTCCCAGGCGAGATCCGCCGTCCGCCAGCGCGCGTGCTCGGGATCAGCGTGAACGCCGCCGGCCGGGTTTCGCGAGAGATGGAGGGCGCCCTCGCCTCCTACACCTCCGCGGGAGCCGAAATCGAAACGCGCGCCATCGTGGCCGAACCGTTCTGGAGCTTGCAGGACCCGGTGCCCGTGCCCGATCTGGTGCAGACCACGCTCTCCTGGATCTCGGATTCGCCCGCCCCGAACGGCAGCGGCGAGGCAACGCCCCCTGCCCTTCCGCCTTCCGAAACCCGCGAGCTCTCGCTGCGCGCGGGGCAGGAGCGGCCGGTCTGCTTCCAGAGCAGCGGGCGGTGGCTACACGGCGTGCTGAGCCTACCCAAGACGCCGGCTCGCCCGGCGACGGGATTGGTGACGCTGCATGGGTGGTCCGGCACGCGCATCGGACCGCATGCGCTCTTCGTGTCGCTGGCACGGCGCGCGGCGGAAGCGGGCATCGCCTGCCTCCGCTTCGATTTTCGCGGGCGCGGTGACAGCGGGGGGGAGATCGCCGAGGCCACCCGCGCCACGATGATCGAGGATGCTGTGGCCGCGGCACGCTTCTTGCGCGAGGAGGGATGCGAGCGCGTGATCCTGGTGGGGCTGTGTGCCGGCTCGCAGGTTGCCATTGGGGCTGCAGCGCAGGACGCCGCCCCAGACGGGCTCATCCTCTGGTCGGCACCGGTCTCAGAGCAGGCGGAAGAGGAGCGCGCCGTCGCCGCCAAGCGCCGCCATTTCCTGCGCGAGTACGCGCGCAAGCTCTTCCGGCCCCAGACGTGGCGCAAGCTGATCGGGGGCAAGCTACAGTTCGGAAAGATCGCCCGCGTGGTCTCCGGGAAGGCCGGGATCGCCGCCACCGATGACCGCGCCGTGGACCTTCAGGCGGCCGCCCGGCTCAAGGAGTTCCGCGGGCCGATTTTCTTCGTCTACGGCACGCACGACCCCATCGCGCCAGTGGCCCTCCCCTACTACCAGCGCATTCTGGCTGCCCGGCACGCGCAGGTCTCCGTGACGCAGATCGAGGGCGCCAACCACTCCTTCTACGGCACTGCCTGGCGGGAGGAAGTGCTGGATCAGACCCTCGCCTGGCTGGCCGGACACTTCCCCTCGGGGGGCGGGTAGCCGCATGAGACAGGGTCCGGGGGCCAGAGCAGGACGCGAGACCCCCTCCTTGCCTGGCGCCTCTCCCTCGGCCGGGCGCGGCCACCAACCCGCTCTGTCCTCCCACGCCCCCTCCATCCTCGTGGTCAACCACGTCTCGCGAATGAGCGGGGCGGAGCGGAGTCTGCTGGGGCTGGCGCGACGGCTACCCGGCGAGGGCTTCTCTATCGAGGCGGCATTGCCGGCGGGAGGCCCGCTCTGGGACGAACTCGCGGCGCTGGGGATACCGGTTCACCCGGTGCGGTTGGCGCGGCTGAAGCGGCGGGCTTCGCCGCTGCGCCACCTGCACGCGAGCATTTGCCTGGGAGCGAGCGCGCACTGGCTGGCCCGGCTGGCGCGACGCCGGGAGATCGCGCTGATCCATGCCAACAGCACGACCGCGGCACTCGCAGGCCTGATCGCTGCCCGGCGAGCGCGCCTTCCAGGGATCTGGCATGTGCGTGACCTGGTGTCCCTCGGCGGTCTGGGCGGGTGGCTGGGCCGCATGGCAACCCGGGTGATCGCCATCTCCGGGGCCGTAGCAGATCAGGTCGCAAGCTGGGGCGTCGCGCGAGAGCGCATCGTGATCATCGCCAACGGGATTGATCCGGAGACGTTCCGCCCGGATGCAGAGGCGGGGGGGCGCCTGCGCTCCGAATTGGGCATCCCCCCCGAGGCGTTCGTGGTCGCCGCCGTCGGGCAGATCGTCCCATGGAAGAGCCACCACGTCCTCCTCGACGCCGTGGCGCGGCTGCGGCGCGCGCAGGAGGACGCGGAGATCCGCTGCCTCTTGGCCGGCGCGGATCTCTTCGACGACCATCCCGACTACGAGGCGCTCCTGCGCGCCCGGGCTCTGCAGCCCGACCTGCGCGGCGCCGTCACCTTCCTGGGGCACCGGCCCGACGTGACCGCGGTCTACAGCGCGTGCGACGCCTTCGTGCTCCCCTCGCGGCGAGAGCCATTCGGACGGGCGCTCATCGAGGCGATGGCCTGCGGCAAACCGTGCATCGCCTGCAACGAGGCCGGTCCGGCGGAGATTGTGGCGGATGGGGAGACGGGCCTCCTCGTGCCTCCGGCGGACGCGGGCGCGCTTGCCGCGGCGATTGAGCGTCTGCGGGGGGATGCGCCGCTGGCCGCGCGCCTAGGCGAGGCCGGCCGGGCGCGCGTGCTGGCTGAATACACCGAGACAACCACGGCGGCACGCACGGCCCGGCTTTACCGGGAGCTCCTGGACACGGGGGAAGAGGGGGGTATAAGCGCCCGCGAAGCCGGCCCATTCGGGGTGGGTTCCGGGTCGCGGGCATCACCGCGGGTCAACGGCAATGCAGATCGGGATTGATGGCCTGCTCCTCTGGGGGCAATACTCAGGTGTAGAGCGCTCCATCGCGCGGATGGCGACCACGCTGGCCCGGCTCGACCAGACGAATCGGTACACGATCCATGTGCCGTTCGATTGCGAGGCGGAGGCGTTGGCTGCCGCCGGAGTGGAGGTGAGACGGGCGCCCTTCCGAGGAGCGCAGAAACTGACGCGCATCCTCTGGCAGCAGGGGATCTTCCCCGGTGTGTTGGCCCGCGAGGGCGCCGACGTCCTCTTCGCGCCCGGCTACGTGCTGCCGCTGCGCTGGCGGGGGCCCAGCGTGCTTTTCGTATACGATATCATCGCCATAGCGCGGCCTGACCTCGCGAGCCGGACGAATGCGTGGCACTACCGCGCGCTGCTGCCGCGCAGCGTACGCCGGGCAACGCGCGTCGCCGTGCCCACGGAGCACGTGCGCCGCCAGGTGATCGAGCAGTGCGGGGTGATGCCAAGCCGGGTCACCGTGGTGCCCCTGGGGGTTTCGCCGCGCTTCCAGCGCGTCGAGGACCCGGCCAGGCAGGCGGAAGTGCGCCTGTGCTGTCAGCTGCCAGAGCGCTTCGTGCTCACGCTGGGGAACCTGGAGCCGAAGAAGAACCTGCCGCGGGTGCTGGAAGCGTACGACATCCTGCGGCGCGCCGGAATCCGACAGGGCCTGGTGATCGCGGGTCAGCCTGCCTGGGGGGCAGCCGCGCTTCGCGAGAGCCTGGCGCGTTGCGCCTCGCGCGCCGATATCGTGCTCCCGGGATACATTGCAGACGAGGATCTGCCGGTGCTCTACTCGATGGCAGACGCGCTCGTCTTCCCCTCGCTGACGGAGGGGTTCGGGTTGCCGCCGCTGGAGGCGATGGCGTGCGGCACTCCCGTCGTCGTGGCCGACGTGCCGCCCTTTGACGAGACGCTGGGAGACGCAGCCGTGCGGGTTGCCCCCGAGGACCCCCAGGCGATTGCGGCCGGCATCCGGCAGGTGCTGGAGGATCCTCTCCTGGCGGCGCGCCTGAGAGAGGCGGGCCGGGAGCAGGCGGCCCTGTTCACCTGGGAGCGGTGTGCCTCGCTCCTGGCAAAGCTGTTCGATTCGGCGGTGACAGCTCATGGATGAGCTGGTGTACATCGTTGGCGAGTTCCCGTCGCTCTCGGAGACGTTCATTCTGAGGGAGATGCTCGACCTGGTGGACCGCGGCGTGCCCCTGCGGATCTACGCACTGAAAGCGCCCCGGCCAGGGCGGATGCACGCCGATTGCGCCCGGCTCATGGAGCGCGTGGCGTATCGGCCCCGGCGCGGCAGCCCCCGATGGCTGGCCGGGCACATGGCCATGGCGCTCGCTCGGCCAAGAGGCTATGCGCGGCTCCTGGCACGTGCCCTGCGCGAGGCCGGGAGTTCACGCTACCGGCTGCGCGAACGCCTTGCGGCGATGGACGCGGCGGTTGGACTGGCGCATGCGCCCTTTGCCGGTCGGATACGCCACCTGCACGGCCATTTCGCGGGGGTGCCGGCGACGACGGCTCGCTACGCGGCACAGCTGCTGGGATACGGGCGGGAAAGCCCTTCCCCCCGCTACTCCTTCACGGCGCACGCCCAGGATATCTACGTGGGCGGGCGAAAGGACCGGGCTGGCCTCGAAGCGAATCTGCGCGGAGCGGCGTTCGTGGCGACGTGTACCGGCTACAACCGCGAGCACCTGATCCGGGAGCATCCGGGGGTGCCGGCGGAAAAGATCCATCGGGTGTACCACGGGATCGACACGCGGCGCTTCGCCCCCGCGAAGGAGCGTGGCACCGGGCCGGCGCAGATCCTCGCCGTGGGCCGGCTGCTGCCCAAGAAGGGGCTGCATCACCTGGTGGCCGCGTGTGGAGTGCTGCGCCAGCGCGACGCGCAGTTTCAGCTGATCATCGCGGGAGACGGTCCCGAGCGAGATCGGTTGGAGCGCCTGGCCGCCGAGCACGGGGTCGCGGGCAGCACGGCTTTTCTGGGGGAAGTGATCCAGGAGGAGCTGATCGCGATTTACGGACGGGCCGATCTTTTCGCTCTTCCCTGCGTGGTGACCCCGGAGGGAGACCGCGACGGGCTGCCGAACGTCCTCCTGGAGGCGATGGCATCCGCGCTTCCGGTGGTGAGCACGCGCGTCTCGGCCATCCCGGAGGCAGTGGAGGATGGGGTGACGGGCGTGCTGGTGCCGCCGGGCGACGTAGAGGCGCTGGCAGGCGCCCTGGAGCGGTTGATCCAGGACGCCGGGCTGCGCCATCGCCTGGGAGAGGCCGCGCGGGCGCGAGTCGAGCGCGACTTCGATATTCGGAAGAGCCCCCTCGCGGAGCTCTTCGCCCGGGAGTGCGACGTGGTCGCGCGCGCCGTTGCGGGAAAGGAGACGCGGTGAGCGATCTATTGGAGACCGGAGGAGGCATGGAGACTCCGCCCAAGGAGAAGGGCACGGTAGGCAAGCGAGTGGCAAAGGCCACGGGCGCCATCGTCTTCGGGCAAATGGCCGCGAAGATCCTGGGGGCGGTGGAGAAGCCCCTGATGGCGTTGCGCTTTGGCACGGGCGCGGGCGCGGATGCCTTCGGGGCGGCGGTCGGGCTGGTGCTCAGCCTGACCATGTTCGTGGAGCAACTCCTGCAACACGCCTTCATGCCCACCTTCATCCTGGTACGCACGCGCGACGGGGAGAAGGAGAGCTGGCGGCTGGCAAGCACCATCGTCAGCCTGATCATCATCGCCTTCGCCGCCGTTGGCGTGGTGACGTTCCTGTTCGCGCCGCAGGTTGTAGGCTTCGCGACCAAGTTTCGGAATCCGCAGGCCACTCAGATCACGATCCACCTCCTGCGGATCATGGTGCCGGCGCTGATCATCCTCCCGATCTCCTCGCTCACCTACGTCATCCTCAACTCCTATAAGATTTTCGGGCTGCCGGCCGCCGCCGATGTGGCCTTCAAGGGCGGCACGGTGGTGGCCCTCCTTTTCCTCGCCGCGAAGATGGGAATCCCGGCGCTGGCACTGGGCGTGGTGCTCGGCACGGTGGTCAAGCTAGGGCTGCATCTGCTGGGCATGCGCGCACCACTCCGCTTCTTCCGGCCCGGGGTCGATCTGGGCAACCCGAGCGTGCGCCGGGTGGGAATCCTGGCGGTGCCGCTGCTCTTGGGAAGCGTGCTGGCATTCTTCCGGCCGCTGTGGGACAATTGGCTCGCGTCGGGCCTGGCGGCGGGGGGCGCCGTCGCGGCACTCCGCTACGGGCGCGCCGTGGTGGATACGCCGGCTCAGATCTTCCCCCTGGCGCTTCGCCGGGCGCTCTTCCCCTTCATGAGCGAGATGGCCGCGCGCAACGAGCGCGACCGGATGACGGAGATGGTGGTGCGCTCGCTGCGCGTCGTCGCCGTCGTCTTCGTCCCCATGACGCTCGGGCTGATCCTGCTGCGCTACCCAATCGTCGAGACGATCTATCAATGGGGCAAGTTCGACAAGGAATCGACGGCGCTGGTGGTACCGGTGGTTACCTTCCTGGCGCTGGGGCTTCTGGCGATGGGCGCCGAGATGATCCTCCTGGAGCCCTACTTCGCCATGTCGGACACGGTGACGCCAACGAAGATCGCGGTCCTCACTTTCTTTGTCCATATCGCCTTCACGGGAGCAACCGTGCTGTGGCTTGGCTGGGGGGTGGGCGGGATTGCCCTGGGCTACACCGTGGCGCGCACGACGAAGGTGGCGATCCTGGCCTGGGGACTGCGCGGCCGGCTGGCACCGGTGCCAATCAAGCCGCTTCTAGATTTCAGCGCGCGGCTGACCGCAGCGGTGCTGGGGATGACGGCGGTCGTCTGGATCACGATGGCCTATCCGGTGCTGCCGCGTGAGGCACTGCTCCTGGAACGACAGCAACTCAAGGACAAATCGCGCCTGGTGGCGGCGCTGGCCGACCCGAAGGACCCACGGGCTCCCCTTTCGGCGCACCTTCTCGCCGGGACGCCGGAGGAGACACGGCGCGAGCTGGCGGAGTTCTATGCCTCCATCGATCCCCCGCAGGAGCTGAAAGAAGCCCTCGCCACCGATCTGAACCGCCTCTTGCAGGCCGGCCCCCTCTACAACGATACCCGGTTTGCCGACGCCAGCCTGGAAGAGGATCTGTGGGAGGCGATCACGGCAGCGCCTACGGGTGATGAACTGGTGCGCGTCAACCGGCGTTTGCTGGATGAGACCTACGCCAATCAGCTCCCGCCGATGCGCGACGGGGCAGGGCCCCTCTACCGGGCGGAGGACCTAGATCACCGCGCGCGCTTCATCGCAACCCTGAAGCAGCCGGGAGACCCGGTATCGCGCCACCTCCGCGACTCGCTTTCGCCCGAGACGCTCCGCCTGGCAGAGGCCTATCCGGCCGCCTTCGAGCCCTCGCGCGAGCTGCGGAACGCGATTGTCGCCCAGCTGAATGAGATGCTCCAGGGCGAGTGCATCTACGACGAGCAGCGCTTCGCAAGCATCCATCTCTCCACGGAGACGCGGAAGCTGATGGCGCGCCAGCCTCGGGGCACCACGCTCCTGTGGCTGAATCGTCTCCTCCTGGAGGAGGCCTACCGCGATGAGATCGCGCCCCCGAGCAAGTGGGTTGATCTCTGTCGGCTCTCGGTTCCCAGCGTGGTGGGCGCGCTCGTCTTCGTGCTCTTGTGCATGCTGCTGCGCGTGGAGGAGGCCACCTACCTCTTTGGCACGGTGCTGAAGCGCCTGCGCCGGGCGTCAGCACGCCGGTGAGGCGCCGGCGCGTGGATGGGGAACGCCATGAATGAGGCCCCGCGAGTGGCGCACATCCTGGAGGCCACGGTGGGCGGCACCGCCCGCCACCTGACTGAGATCGGGTGCGAACTCGCAGGCCTCGGAATCCCGCAGGAGGCGATCCTATCACGCCGCGCCGAGGAGAGCTTCGCCGGCCGGGCCGAGCGTCTGGCTAGGGCGGGCGTCCGGATCACCTGGGTGCCGATGACGCGCGAGATTGCTCCGGGCGCCGATCTCCGGGCGCTGTGGCAGCTCATTCGATGCCTGCGGCGCTCGCGCCCTGAAATCGTCCACACCCACTCGTCGAAGGCGGGGATCCTGGGGCGCGCCGCGGCGGTGCTGGCGGGCGTGCCGGTCCTCATCCACTCCCCGCACGCCTTCCCCTTTCAGATGCGCGTCGGGCGCGCCCGGCGCGCGCTCTACGTCGCGCTCGAACGCGCGGCCGCGCGAAAGACGCGGTGTCTGGTGGCCGTCTCGCATGCCGAGCGCGATCTGGCGCTCTCCATCGGTGGCTACCCGGAGAAGCGCACCGTCGTCATTGAGAACGGCGTCGACCCCGAGGGTGGCGCATCGCCGCAGGAGGGCGAGGCGCTGCGCAAGGAACTGGGAATTGCGCCGGAGACGCCGGTCGTCCTCTTTGTCGGCCGGTTGGTGGAGCAGAAGGCACCCGACGTACTGGTGCGAGCAGCCGCTCGGGTGCTGGGCGCGCACCCGGAGGCGCTCTTCCTCCTCGCGGGGGCCGGCCCACACTTCGACGCGATGCAGCGGCAGGTCGCCCTATGGCTCACCCAGGGCCCACCAGGGGCCAATCCGGAGCGCATCCGGCTGCTGGGGCACCGGCAGGATGTCGAGCGGTGTTACGCGGCTGCACAACTCTTCGTGCTTCCCTCGCGTTGGGAGGGCCTCCCCTACTCCCCTCTGGAGGCGATGCGCGCCGGGCTGCCGGTCGTGGCTAGCGACCTGCCGCCCCTGCGCGAGATGGTCATTCACCGGCAGACAGGCCTCCTGGTCCCCCCCGATGACCCGGAGGCGCTGGCCGCCGCGCTCTCGTCGCTTCTGTCGAACCCCGAGTGGGCACACGCCCAGGGGCGTGCAGGCCGGGCGAGAGTGTGTGAGCGCTTCTCGCTCCGGCGCCAGGTGGAGCAACTCGCCCTGGTGTATCGGACACTTGCGCGGTAGCGCATGCGCCGCGCGGGCCCGAGGACGGCACGCAAGCGAAACGAAAGCGCCCGGAAATGGTCTAAAGAGAAGAGGCCCGCCCCCACGCGAGGGGTGGCCGCGCGGCATGGCAAGACGCGCTTCCGATACCGCCGGGCCGCGCGACAGCCGAAACACCAGGGTTCGGCTTCGGCGTTTGCCGGAGGGCGGACCGGCAGCCGGCAAGGGGTGCTGCGGTCCGAGAGCCGTCTGATCTGGCATGGCGTGTTCCCGCTTCGCGCGGCGGCGCGCCTGGAAAGCGAAAGCGGATGTCTGAGAAGCAACAGCGAGAGCGCGGGCTCTTCCCGATCCTGCTCCTGATGATACTCGTGGCGCCCACGCAGTGGGGCCTGACAGTCAAAGGCATCCCGGTCGCCCCAGCAGACCTGGTCCTGGGCGTGGGCTTTCTGGTCTGGGCGGTTTTGGTCGTCGGGAGGCGGGTGAGCCCGGTCATCCCCCCGGCATGCCTCTGGATGCTGGTGGCCGTCGCTCTCGCCAGCGCGGTGAATGCCATCCGGGCGGTGAACACGGGCCAGGGCTTTGCCCCCATGGCGCCCGGCTACGAGATCGCCGGCACGCCACTCAAATCGGTGGCAGAGGTTGTTCAACTGGTCGAGTACTTCCTGGTGGCCTACGTGCTGGTCTTCTCGGCCGTGCGGGAGGAGCAGCACGCGCGTGTCGCTAGCTTGGCACTGGCGGCTGTCACGGCGTTGGTGGTGCTGGGGGGGCTCTTCCACTACGTCACGCGCGCCGATGAGCCGTTCTTCGTGCGCAGCAGCTTCGGGAGCCGGGGGATCTATGGCGGCTATCTGGCCATGACGCTCCCGGTCGTCTTCGCGATGGCGCTCCACTCGGTCGATACCCGATTGCGCCTGGGGCTGTTCGCCGTCGTCATCGCCGGCGCAGTCACGATCCTCTCGCCCGGCGCCTTGATCGGATTGATCACCGCTCTCCTGCTGGTCGCGGCCAGGAGTTCGAGCAGGGTACTGCAGGCCACGCTCGCGGGTGTGCTGGCGTTCGGTGTGGTGACGGCGGTTGCCCTGCCCCGCAACTACGATCAGAACGTCTACCAGTTCCTGCACTTCCGCACGGCGGACGAGCAGCAGCTGCGGGCGCAGTGGCGGGAATGGATCGCCGGCGTGTTCATCACGCAGGAGCATCCCCTCTTGGGCGTGGGCCCGGGCAACTTCCAGCAGAACCTCGCCAATGCCTATGGAGCGCACGGACTGGAATACCCCGGCAAAGCCCGCCCCGGCGCCGACCTGGCGAGTGGACTGATGGAGCCGGACACGAACAACCTGTATGTCGTCACGGCGGCGACGACCGGTCTCCTGGGGCTGGCGGCGCTCCTCTGGATGCTGATCTACTTCGGGAAGACCGCTTCCGCCGTCGTCCGGCGCCCCGGGAGCGGAGTGGCCCGCGTGCTGGCACTCGGCATCTGGGGCGGGATCATCGGGTTCGCGGTGACGAGCATCTTCAGCTCACTCCTCGTGCGCGGCACGGGGGTCGTCCTGGCGATCTTCTTCGCGCTGGCGGCGGTGCTCTATGACCGCCGGTGGCCTGCGACCGGAACCACGGAGGGGGGCGCGTCGGAGCTGCAGGTGGTCTAGGAGCGAGGCGGGTGGCAGCCTCCGCGCTCCGCACACGACGGTGGTTTGGCACCGCATGAACAATTTGGGCATCAACGACGACCTATGGTTGATTAGGGGCATGTTTCATTACTGGTGGAAGGAGGAACAAGGGGGATGAAGAGACGAAGAGGCGCGAAGGTCACAGCGCTGGCGCTCTCTCTGGGGCTAGGAGGAGCCGCCGCGTTGGGTGTCGTCCGCCCGGCGCTCGCGGCAGGTGTCACCCTCTGCCTGGAGGCCGAGGCCGGCAAGCTGACGGATCCTGTCACCCTCTACAAGAGCAAGGATTGCTCCGGGGCCGCCGGGATCGAGGTGCCGGAGGGCGCGAACCCAAAGGCCGAAGAGGGCAAACCGCCTCCAAAGCTGACCGGGGAGTGCACCCTCACGTTCAAGGTCCCGAAGGACGGCACCTACTCGCTGTGGGCGCGAGCGTGGTGGCTTGATGGATGCGGGAACTCTTTTGCCGTCTCGGTGGATGGCGGCGACCGCGCAACGATCAGCAGCGGCAACTATAAGCGGTGGCATTGGGTGCGAGGCCCCAAGCTGCGGCTCACGGCCGGCACGCATACGCTCGTGCTGCACAACACGGAGGATGGTGCGCGCCTGGATCAGATTTTCCTGACCAGCGACGCCGCGCGGATCCCGGTAGGCAAGGAGAAGGCAACTCCCACGGCACTCGTGAAGTAGGTGATCCTCGAAGGGAGAAGGGGACGAATGGGCGGCACGTACGCTCGCGGGCACCTCAGAATTCCAGTGGTGCGGAAGCGGCCGCTGCAGCTCGAGGTCATGGGACGGGGCGCCCATCGGAGATGGCTGGCAATAGCCGTCGTCTTCGGGCTATGGACCTTCCCCGGCATGGCCCGGGCTGCTTCCCCAGCCCCTTTCGCCTATCAACTCCACGAGGAGACGGCCTCGGTCGCCTACGACGTGAGCGCCTCCGTGCGCGCGCCTGGAAACGGGGAAGCGCGCCTCTGCTTCGCCTACCGCGGGCCGAAGGATCACGACTACGTCCGCATCACCCGCCGGGCCGTGTCGCTGATCCGTGTGAGTGGGGGAAAGGAGCGCCCCCTGGCGCCTCCCTACACGCTGAACGTTCCCCTGGGGCCAGAGGCGACGGCGCTGCAAGTGAAACGGCGCCCGGAGAAGGTGAGCATCATCTTCCGGGGCCAGCTCATCCAGGTGGCGGGCGATGTGAGTGACGCCGAGGGGCAAGTGGGCATCGGCGTCACGGGTGCGTTTCAGGCAACGGGCCTGCGCCTGCAGCCTGTCGAGCCCCCTTCCTTCTCCGATGACTTCATGCGAGAGGCAAGCGAGGCCGGCCCCTGGGAGCGCCTGGGGGGCACCTGGAGCACCACGACCGTCGGCGACGTGGAGAAAAGCGCCAACGGCTTCTTCTACCGCGGATCCGGCACCCCTGGTCTCGCCGCTACTGGCCTCCCGTTCTGGGACGACTACGTCTTCCAGGCGTCCGTCAAGTGCACCGCGCCAGACGGCGCGTTTGGCCTGGGAGTCTACTGCCAGGATGCGAAGAACTACCTGGGATTGGTGTGGAACGTCACCGATGGCCTCCGCCTGATCCGTGTCGTGAATGGCCACACCACCGTTCTGGCGACCAAGCCGGTCGCCTGGGTGCAGGACCAGTGGTACCGCCTCGCTCTCCAGATCCTCGATGGCCACCTCACCGCGATGGTCGATGGCAAGGTCTGCCTGGAGGCGCGTGAATCCCTCTTCGGCCAGGGAAAGGTCGCTCTCTACGTCGAGGGGGAAGGGGTCTATTTCGACGATATCGCCGTGAAGCCGGCCGTCTACTTCCACGATGCCGACCCGATGGCCCGACGCGAGCGCTGGAGCCGCGTCAGTGGCGGCGATATCACGGGAAGCCTCTCCTGGCAGGACTATACCTACCGCGTGCGCGTCCTTCCCACGGACCTGAACGGGGTCGGGATCATCTTCGGATGGCGCGACCCGGAGAACTACTACCTCTTTCGCTGGGGCGCCAACGCGGGCACGGCCCCGGGCGTTGGTCGCCAGCAGATCATCCGGGTGGCAGAAGGCAAGCGCGTGGTCGTCGCCGATGCCAGGGGCGGCTACCAGCCAAAGCGCGCCTACGTGATCGAGACGGCGTTCCGGCCCGGCTATGCCGCAGTCCTCATCGATGGCCTGCGCGTGCTGGAGACGGCGGATCCCTACCTGACGCATGGCGCGGTGGGAGTGACGCCCCTCGATTCGCGCGTGAAGGAGGTGACGGTGATCCTCCGCGAGGAGCCGCCCCCACCGGAGGAGGAGATCACCAAGGAGTTCACCGATTCGGCCGCGCACCCCGATATGGCGGAGTGGGCCAACCCCGCTCGCGCCTGGGTGCTTCGCGCCGGGCCAAAAGGCCCCGTCTTCTGGCGCAAGGGCGATTACTTTGGCGATGTCTCGGTGGAGCTCACCCTCCCGAAGCACGACCCAAGCCAGACCCTCGCCTTCCACCTCGCAGCCCGCGAGAAGGATCCACAGAGCGGCTACACCATCGTCGCGCGAACCCCCGAGCCCGGCAAGCTGGCACTGCAGCTCCTACGACAGACGGCCCCCGAGCCCGTGGCCGCCGTGACCGCTGGAATTGCGCCCGGCACGACGCCCTCCCTGGCGCTCTCCTACATCGGCAACTACCTGATCGCCGACTTGGATGGCAAGCGCATCCTGAAATACGCGGATCCGAATCCCCTTCGCGGTAGCTGCGTCGGGCTCTATGTCGTTGGCGTCTCGCTGGACCTTCGCAACGTGCAGGTGCGTTCTCGGAACGTCTACGACTACACGTTCCATGACGCGCCCACGGATTGGCAGCCGCAGTCTGGCGTCTGGGAAGTGACCAACCGGTGGTCTTGCAGCCCCGGATGGTCGTGGTTCGGAGGAAGGAGCGAGCGCCTGGCCGCAATCTGGAACAAGCGGCGTTTCGAGGGCGATTTCGTGCTAGAATACTACGCGGCGCCCAAGATGGACGCCGTGGCCGAGGCCTACGCTGAGCGTTTCCGCGACCTGAACGCCACCATCTGCGCGGATGGCAAGCGCCTGAGCAGCGGCTACTCCTTCCTGATCGGCGGCTGGCGCAACAAGCGAACAGCGATCCTGCGGGGAGACCGCATCGTGGCCGAAACGCGCTCCTACACCCTGCCTCCCCAGAAGGTGGGGCACCGGCAGTGGTTCTTCGTGCGCATCGAGAAGATAGGAAACCGCATCTCGCTCTCGGTAGACAATAAGCCCCTCCTCTCCTACGAGGACCCCGACCCGTTGACAGGCGACCGGGTGGCGATCTGGACGCAAAACAACGGCATCATGCTCGCCCGCGTCCTGCTTTGCTATGAAAAAGAGAAGGAGCTGCCGCTGGTCACGCGCAAGCCAGGCAAGCCGGAGGCGCCGGCGGCGCGATTGGCGGCGAACTCCGTGCCGGTGACGCTTCCGATCTTCAATGATTTCGAGGCGGGGGTCGGGCAGTGGCGCGAGGTGAGCGCGCGCCTGGCTACGGATGCGAGTACCGCCGCAGGCGGGAAGCGATGCCTGGCCATCACGAACGCCCAGCCGGGGGGCGATTTTCGGGTACAGGCGGTCGCCGAACGGTTCGATGCCATGAAGGCAAAGATGCTCGCTTTTGACTACCGCGTGCCCCCGGGGATTCTGGTGAACCTCTATGTGCGCATCGGCCGGATCTACTATGTGATCGGATTCACCGGCCAACCGAGCGTCAACCCCGCCGCTGGCGTGCTCGCCAGCCTGGGCAAGATTGAGGACGTTCGCGCAGACAATGCCTGGCACCGGGCGGAGTTCGACCTGTTGGGCGCGCTGCGCCGCTTCTTCCCCAACGCGAACCCGCTCCTCGTCGAGGAACTCGTCTTCGCCAACTGGGACTCCAGCGACGAGAATATGTACGCGGAAGCGGGGCTGACCGGGAACGCCATGGGGACCCGCTACTACATCGATAACTTCGTGGTGGGCGATATGCCGCCGGCCGCGCTGCCGCAAGCTACTCCGGAACCGAAACCGGCGGCAGCAATCGGGCCCAAGGCGCCGCAGCCCGTGCGCGTGGCAACGCGGCGCGCGCCAGCCCTCCCCGAGCCACGGCCGGCACCTCCCACACCCGCCAAACCGCGAGTTGCCCTCCTCGAGACTTTCACCGGGGGCAAGGCCACAACAACCTGGGATTCGATGGATGGGAAATGGGCGGTCACCCGAGAGGGTCGGTTCGCGCCCACCGAAAAACCAGAGTTCGCGTTCGCCTTCACCGGCGACCGGGAATGGCGCGACTATGCGCTGAAGGCGGACCTGATCAACGGCCAGGATGCCGGGCTCTGCGTGCGCGCCCAGGACTGGAACAACTGCGTCTTCCTGGTGATCCGCCCCGGAAAAAGAGATTTGTGGTGGTTCGTGCGCCGGGACGGCCAATGGGGCGGGGTGCTGGCGCCAACGGCGCTTCCCTTTGGTCCCAAGCCGCTCTTGAAGGTGAAGGTCCTGGTAACCGGCGACACCTACACCTGCTACCTCGATGGCAAGAAGGTCTCCCAAATCAAAGACGCCACGTTCCCAAAGGGGCGCATCGGCGTCTACATCCACCCGGCCGAGGCTGGCCAGGCGTGGGATAACGTCGAGGTGATCCTGCTGGGGGCGAACTAGCAAACAGGCGGCGCGGGCCTTCTGGCCCGCGCCACGCAAGCAGCGCGGGTCTCTACGCCCCGAGGAAGCCCTCTTCGAAGAAGACCGGCTTGTAGCCCTTCTCCGTGGCCCAGCGGATAGCCGCCTCCACTCGCTGCTGGATATCCGGCTGGTAATGGCTGAGGAAGGGGCAGAAGTACTGCTCGTGGACCATCAGCTCGATCACCTCTGCCTCATGCGGACGCGCAGCCACCTCCTCCAGATGCGGCACCACGCGCTCCAGCGGAATCGTGTTGACCACCTGGTCATGCTTGACGAACAGGATATTCTCGCGCGTGTCCTTCCAGTAGTCGCGCGTGTTCACATGCTCGACCTGCTCGCGGTCAAGGTAGTAGGAGACCAGCGGCTCGCCATCTTGCAGGACGAAGTAGCCGGCGAAGCCCCGCATGCCGTGGTCACGCAGTGCACGGCAGGCCTCCAGGGTGGCCGCGCCCCAGTGGATTGTGGTGAAGGGGCTGAGGAGCTCCGGCCCGGCAAACCGCTCGATCTCCCGGTGAATCAGCACGAAGTCGCGCTCGATCTCCTCGTAGGTGGCGTTCAGGTAAGGCCGGTCGGGATGGTCGGCATAGGCGTGGAAGGTGAGGCGCAGCCAGTCGGCGTTGGCCTTCCATTCGTCGCGGTAGCGCACTGGCATCTGCGAGAGGTTGAAGTCGCGCTCATCCGTGGCATAGTAGACGTTGAACTGGACGCGCGCGCCGTAGCGCTGGTTCATCTCGCGCCAGAAAGCGAGGTACCAGTTGTCGAAAAGTGAGTTGTAGCGCGTGGCGTTGGCCGCGAGATCCTTCAGAAACTGGATGTTGTCATCCACCGAGAAACGATAGCGCGGGAACGAGTTGCGGTCCCAAAGCAGCGTGATGCTCTCCTCGCCAACGCCCTCCGCGCGCGCAGTGAGCTTTGTCTCGAAATCGCGCAGGACCACGTTGCCAACGAAGGTCGTGCCATCGCGGCGCATTGGAATGCCGTTGACGGTCACCGCGACGTTGGCCGGGGCTTCTCCGCGCACGGCAATCTCAAGGCCGCCCTCGACGGCCTTGCCATCGTGCCGATTGAGGATGTCGCCATCCCACGGCTGAAGAAAACGGATGGTAGATGGCTGTGAACAGCGTTCACTCATGAGATCTCCTACTCCACCTGCCCGGCGCTCCCTCCCTCGGAGAACGTCTCGGGCGAGCATCAACACCTCTCGCGCGGCCCAGTAGAAACGCCGGTGCAACACCTGGTTGCGCGCGCACTCGCGAGCCGGACTGACGGGGACGATGAGGCCCGCTCGGGTGAACTCCCGCCTCGCCCGCCATAGGTGATAGGGGTCGCTGACAACGATGACCTCCCCCCATCTCACGGCAGATCTTCGCCGCGTAGAGGGCGTTCTCCCGCGTGCTCGTAGACTGCTCCTCCAGGAGCAGATCTGCCGACGGCACCCCGCGCGCGGGCCAATGCTGCGGCGGCAGCGGCTTCGCTCGGTGGGTGGTCGCCGATGCCGCCAGTGCAAAGGATCTTTGGCGCCAGCCCGCGCTCGTAGAGGGAGACGGCGTGCAGCGTGCGCGCGCGCCGGCTGTCGCCCGGCTCTCCTCGTTCATCAACGCGCGCACCCAATACTACGATGGCGTTCGCCGGGCGCGCCCGATCTCCCTGTCCATAGCGGTCAATGAAGTGCGCGGGGGTGGTCCCCCCCAGGAACGCGGCCTGCCCCAGCGCACCCAGGATGCGCCAGCCCCTATGCCGCAGCGCCGCATTCCTTCCGTGCTCTCTTGGGTGCTGTCATCCATGTTCGCACACCTTCCCGCTTCTATCGAGGCATGAGGGTTGCCATGACGGCACTCCGCGAGAAGCCGGCGACTTCACGCGCATCTGAAACCAGGGCGCGTTGCCAATAGACCCGCAGGAGGGCCGCAGAACGTCTGTTGAAGGATGGGGATCAGCGCCGGGCGAGAACCGCCCCGGTATCAGAGGGAGCGCGCGTCTCGACATACGGAACAACGAGACGGTCGCCAGGGTAGAGGACCTGGCCAGTAGAGATCCGGTTGGCAACCGAGAGGATATGCACCATGCGCCGAGGGTCCTCGCCAGGACGGCTGAGACGCTTGGCAATACTCCATAGACAATCGCCCCGCTTCACCTCGACCACGGCGCTCTGCGGATAGCGCTCGTCGCGCTGGTGCTTCAGCACGCTGGTGACAGCGCGCGCCCCGGAGAGAATGACGAGGCTCAAAGCGGCCAACCAGAGGATCGCCGCCATCTCGTCCATCATCCGGCCAAACCGGGACCCCTTTCTGCCCCTGCGTGCTCTCATAGTCACCACCTGGCTGCCTGCTCGGCTGCCACCGGTATCATACCAGATGTTGGGTGTCGCGTCAAGACCATCGGCTAGATGTAGTAGCGATACATCCCTCTCCTCGCGGATGCCGCCCAGGCGGTACACCTCGGATCGCCGATTGGGTCGGAGCGAGAAGGCGCACCCTGCTCTCTTTGCCTCCACCCCATCCGGTGGCACTGGCAGGGCACTCCGCGCGCCGTGGCGAATAGCTCCGCAATCGCGGGGAATACCTCTCGCCCTGTGTGCCATATCGACCCGGTGCGCCACAGTGATCAACGCATCGGGGTGAAAAGGGGAAGCGGCATGGAGGCTCTGATGGGATGCCTATTGGCTCTTCTGGGCGTCGGGACAGCGATGGGCGCGGCAGAGGCGGGTCCGGCAGCCACTGGCGCCGGCTCATTCCAAACACTCACGGCCATCACGTTGGACGAGGCTCCCTGGTCGGCGGTGCTCGTGCCGGAGGAGGGGCCTCCGCGCGACGGTGCCCCGACGCAGGCACTGCGCTGGCCCGTGGCGGAGCGACCGGGGCCGGACTCGCCCGTGCTCCTCACCGACTGGTCGGGGGTGGACGCGGTGCGCTTCTGGCTGCATCTGGACAAACCCTGTCCCTTCAGGCTGAACGTACTCCTCACGGGGGAGATGAACGGCTACTTTATGACGAGCATCCCACTCGATTTCACCGGGTGGCGGCAGTTCACGCTTCCCATCGAGTCGTTTGGCAAGGTACGCGAGGCCGATCTGACGGCGGCGCGGCGCCTCTCCTTCCGGGCGCAGGGCTACGGGCAGCCAGAAATCGAGAAGACGACGGTGTGGTGGGTGGACCACGTGGAGGCGCGCCCCAAGCCGGGGGTGAAGCTCCCCATCGCCCCGATTGGCCCGGTGGCTGCTCGTGCCGCCTGGGAGGCGCTCGCCCGCGAGGGCAATCCCTATCTGATCCTGAACGCCCGGCGCTATCAGGCGGAGCTTCCGCCCTTCCGGCCGCCGGCGGAGATCCGCAGCGCCTGGCAATACCGCGGGGTCGCCGAGCAGCTGGTGCCCCTCGCCTACGCAGTCGCCGATCCGGAATCGCCCCATCGGGGGAGGAAGGATCTGCTGGAGCATGCCCTGGGGCTCGTCGATTGGCTCACCGCGCAATGCCGCGACGAGGGCTGGTGGTGGCGCCAAGGGCCTCTCCCAGGTGATCCCAACGTGAACCGCTTCACGCTGAGCCCGCTGTTGGATGGTATCCGCTGGCTGCGCCTGCTTCCCGAGGGAGAAGCCGCATGGCCACGCTGGCGCGACACGCTGGCAAAGGCAATTGACCTGCAACGCCGGGCCTACCGGCACGAAGAGGCGTGGGATTGGGCCGGACTGGCCGGGGGCCTCTACGCGAACCAGGACCTCTACTACGTGCTGATCATGGCGCTCTCGGCCGAGCTGTACCAGCGCCCCGAGGACCTCGAAGAGGCGAAGGCGATGCTGGACAAGGTGGCGGAGAGCCAGCTGCCGGATGGCGGATTCCGCTACATCGGACAGGAGAATGAGGCGCCCGTCTACCACGCGCTGAACGTGATCATCCTGGGGCGCTACGCGAAGCTCACCGGCGATCCCCTGGCCCTGAAGCTGCTGAAGCAGACGGCCAACTACTGGCCGCTGGTCCTCACCGCCGAGGCCCAGCCCGAGTACTGGAGCGACGTGTGGTGGAAGCAGACCTGGGGCTACGTGTGGCGCGAGGCACTGGTGACCGCGGCCGGCGCCACGAGCGACGCGCGCGTCCAGTGGCTGATGTGGCGCGCCCTGGAGCGAGCAACGCCCGTCGACGGGGGTGTCGCCGGTATCTATTGCGCGCCCTGGTGGACCGGGACCGCGCCCGGCCAGGCGATGCCGGAGCGCTTCGTGACTCGCGACCGCAACATGCGCGGCATCCGCGGGCGCGCGGGCCAATGGTACTTCGGCGTGACGCAGGGCCGCGGGCTGCGCAACACCTTCACCGGAGGCCTGCTCACCAGTCCGGTCGCCCCGCAGCCACTGCTGGCGGCGTTCCGTGGCGCCCAGATCCACGTGCTTGAGGATGAGACGCGCTACACCAGTCGCTGGCTCTCGGAGCGTGAAGATCGCACGGCGCTGGCGTTGCGCCCGGATGTGGCGGGCGCCCTGGGCGCGCGCTACACGCTCCAGCCCGGATTGATCAACGGCGTGCCTACTCCCAAAACTCCCCCCTCGCCCTGGCAAGTGACCCAGGTGTGGCGGGCCGCGGGCGATGGCATCGTCGGGATGGTCATCCTGGAAGCAACCCAGGACGCGCGCGCGG
>DUUU01000388.1 GCA_012841485.1 Armatimonadota bacterium | reverse complement strand
CCAGGGAGGACGACTTGAGCAACAGGTTTCTTTTTACCTCAGAATCCGTAACCGAGGGCCATCCCGATAAGATGGCGGATCAGATCTCGGACGCGGTGTTGGATGCTATTCTGGCCCAGGACCCCTATGGCCGTGTTGCCTGCGAGGCGATGCTGACGACCGGCCTGGTGATGGTGGCCGGTGAGATCACCACCGCCTGCCATATCGACATCCCCGAGATCGCCCGAGCGACGATTCAGGATGTCGGCTACACGCGCGCGAAATATGGCTTTGACTACCAGACCTGCGGTGTCATTACCGCGATCCAGAAGCAATCGCCCGATATCGCCATGGGCGTGGACCGCGGCGGGGCCGGCGACCAGGGGATGATGTTCGGATACGCGACCAACGAGACGCAGGAGCTGATGCCGATGCCGCTCATGCTCGCGCATAAGCTTGCCCGGCAGCTCTCCCACGTCCGCCGGAACGGCAAGATCCCCTACCTGCGCCCGGATGGCAAGACCCAGGTCACGATCGAATACGAGAATGGACGCCCGATCCGGGTGGACAAGGTCCTTGTCTCCTCACAGCACGACCCCACTGTCAAGCAGAGCACCATCTACGAGGATATCGTCGAGCACGTCATCAAGCCGGTGATCCCTGAGCACATGGTCGACTCTCAGACAAAGCCACCCCTGGTCAACCCCACGGGCAGCTTTGCCGTGGGGGGCCCGCAGGGGGATACCGGCCTCACAGGGCGCAAGATAATCGTCGATACCTACGGGGGCATGGCACGTCACGGCGGCGGGGCCTTCTCCGGCAAGGATCCCACCAAGGTGGACCGCTCGGCGGCCTACATGATGCGCTACATCGCCCGCCAGATTGTCGGCGCCGGCTTGGCCGACCGCTGCGAGCTTCAGGTGGCCTACGCCATTGGCGAGCGCGAGCCACTCTCCGTGAATATCAACACCTTCGGGACCGGGCAGATTCCCGACGGTCAGATTCTGCAGATTGTGAGCCGCCTCTTCGACCTGACGCCAGGCGCGATCATCGAGAAGTTGCAGCTCCGCCGGCCGATCTACCGCCAGGTTGCCGCCTTTGGTCACTTCGGACGCACGGATCTCGACGTGGCCTGGGAGAAGGACGACATGGTGGACGCGGTGCGGAACGCTGCAGGCGTCTGACCCATTCCGCGCTGGTCTGAGCCAGCCGGGTGGCAAGCACGACATCGGCGCAGAGGACACAGGAGCGCATCGAGCACTGTGTCCTCTGTGACGTACTGCCCCGCGTTTGACCCTGGCGCATACCAGAGGCGAGACGGCACCCTGTGGGTCTCCCCATCCGGTGGGTCTTGCGTGGGCGCGCCGCGGGCACTCTCATCGGCCATCTTGCGCTCCGCCCCAGGGGCTTATCGCCCGCGTGGGGCGGGGGAGCCGGCCGCGCCCCCGCGGCCGGCAGAGTCATTCGGAGCAGACCAGACGCATCACGAAAAGAGCCGAGCTTCATGTTTGCAAACGTGGTCGTCGATCTCGAGGGCCGCGGACTGCCGGGGCCACTCACCTACGCGATCCCAGAAGCGATGCGCCCGCTGGTGCGCATCGGGACGTACGTCCAGGTGCCCCTGGGCACGCGGCAGGCGCTCGGCTACGTTGTGGAGTTGCAGGGCGAATTCGAGGGCACTGCGAAGCCCCTCGCCGCGGTGCTCTATTCGGAGCCGCTTTTTGATCCGCCGCTATTGCGCCTCGCTATATGGATGGCCCATCGCTATCGTGCCTCTCTCGCGGAGACGCTGCGCTGCATTGTTCCCGAGGGAATTGCCACCCGCCTGCGCACTCGGGTCGCTCTGGAAGGCGTGACCGATCCGGAGGACGCCGCCCGGACGCTGGAGCGCCGGTCTCCGGCATTGGCATCGCTCCTGCGGATTTTGGCGCAGGAGGGAGCGATAGATACCCGAACGCTGCGCGAGCGCTGGAAGGGGAGCAATCTGACCTCCGCGCTGGGCCGGTTGCGCACGCGGGGGTGGATCCGTCAGGAGATGGAGCTGGAGTCGCCTCCGGCGCGCCCGCGGGAGGTGACGGTGTTTCGGCCGGCGGTGGGCGCCGATGTTCTTGCCGCCGAGGCCGAGGCGCGCCGCCGGCGGGCACCCGCTCAGGCGCTGGCGCTCGCCCTCTTTCAGGAAAGTGGCGAGCGCGGTTTCACCGCGGCCGAGTTAGCGCGGCGCGGTACCAGTCGCAGCGTACTTCAGGCTCTGGCACGTGACGGCATTCTGATCGCCGAGCGCGTGGGCCAGCGGCGCAACCCGTGGCGTGGTCGGACAACCGCCACCGCTCCCCCATCCTTCACCCCGGATCAGAACGCGGCGGCGGCGGCGATTGCGGAGACGATTCACGCCGGCCAGCACGACACCATCCTCCTCCACGGCGTAACCGCGAGCGGGAAGACGGAGGTCTATCTGCGCGCGATTGAGACCGCGCTTGCCGCGGACAAAGGCGCCATCGTCCTGCTCCCGGAGATCGCGCTCACCGCGCAGGTGGTGGACGTCTTCAAGTCGCGGCTGGGAGAGCGCGTGGCGCTATTGCACTCGCGGCTTTCCGCGGGGGAGCGGTATGATGAGTGGCAGCGGCTGCGAACCGGGGAAGCGCAAGTGGCCGTGGGCCCGCGCTCCGCGCTCTTCGCGCCCACTCCGAACCTGGGCCTGGTGATCCTGGACGAGGAGCACGAGCCGTCCTATAAGCAAGAGAACTCACCGCGCTACCATGCCCGCTACGCCGCCATTCAGCGGGCCCGCGACGCGGATGCGGTCCTCGTCCTGGGGAGCGCCACTCCATCGGTAGAGAGCTACTACCACGCCCGCAACGAGGATTACCGTCTGGTACGCATGCCGGAGCGCATCCCGGGGCGCGCGATGCCCTCGGTTCGCGTCGTTGATATGCGCGAGCATCCGCCGCTGGGGCCGCAGGGCGTCTTCAGCGACGAGCTGTTGGATGCCCTCGCCCGACGCGTGCACGATGGCGAGCAGGCGGTGCTGTTCCTGAACCGGCGCGGCTTCGCCAGCTTTATCCTGTGTCGCGACTGCGGATACACCTCCCGGTGCCCGCATTGCAGCGTTTCGCTAACGCTCCACGCCAGCGATGCGTCGCTCCGATGCCATCACTGCAATCATCAGCGGCCGGCACCCTCGCTCTGCCCCGTATGCAAGGGCGAGCGCGTGCTTCCGTTCGGCCTGGGCACCGAGCGCGTTGAAGAAGCGGTGCGTGTCCACCTGCCTCAGGCGCGCGTTCTGCGCATGGATCGCGACACCACGGGCGGGAAGAACGCGCACGCGCGATTCTACCGGGCGTTCCGATCCGGCGAGGCGGAGATCCTGATCGGCACGCAGATGGTTGCCAAGGGGCTCGATTTTCCTGGCGTCACGCTGGTGGGAGTCATCACGGCCGATGCCGGGCTGAACGTTCCTGATTTCCGCGCTGCCGAGCGCACCTTCCAGCTCCTCACGCAGGTGGCCGGGCGCGCAGGCCGCGGCGAGCGCGCCGGCGAGGTGATCATCCAGACATACAACCCGGAGCATTACGCCGTGATGGCGGCGTGCCAGCAGGATTATGAGGGGTTCTATGCCCAGGAGATCGAGTTTCGGCGCGAGCTTGGCTACCCTCCCTTCGGGGTTCTTGCCATCATCCTCTCCAGCGATCCGGATACCGCCGTGGCCGAGGGGCGGGCCAGTCGGGCCGGGGATTCGATTGCTCGGGTTGCCAGGCGCCAGGGGTGGCCAGTGGAGGTACTCGGGCCGGCGCCCGCGCCGCTGGCGCGCATCAAGCAGCGCTATCGGTGGCAGCTGATCGTACGTGGCCCGGATGACGAGCAGGTCCACTCCGCGATCCGAGAGGGAATGGCTCTACTGCCGGCCGCCGACCAGGATGCGCTCATTGTAGACGTAGACCCAATGACAATGGTATAGTGGGAGTAGGTATTGTAAATGCTAGTGTTGGAGTGCCCGGCGGAGGCGGGCGATATCGCGCTGTGGAGCGGTGTGAGACCCATTGAGGGAGGTGGGCGTGATCCGAAGAATTGTGCACTATGGTGACCCGGTGCTGCGGCAGAAGGCGCGAGCTGTGCCGGAGGTGACCCCGGAGATCCGGGAGCTCATCCATGACATGATCGAGACAATGCATGCCGCGCCCGGAGTGGGTCTAGCGGCGCCACAGGTGGGCGAGTCGCTCCAGGTGATCGTCTACGACGTGGGCGAGGGCCCCGGCGCGCTGATCAATCCCAAGATTATTCGCAAATCCGGCTCGCAGACGGGCCCCGAGGGCTGCCTGAGCATCCCCGGGCTTCAGGGCGACGTGGAGCGCCCCGACCGCGTCGTCGTCCGTGGTCTCGATGCCGATGGAAACGAGGTGCGTGTGAGCGGCGAGGGCTTCTTGGCGCGCTGCCTGTGCCACGAGATCGACCATCTTGAGGGCATTCTCTTCATCGACCGGGCGGATCCCACTTCGTTGCAGTGGGTGACGGCAACTGAGGAAGATGAGGTGGATGAGGATGGCGAGGAGATCGGGGTCGCGGCCTCTGCGGAACAGCCTCGCCGGAGGACGCGGGCTCTGCGCCGTCGCTGAGGTGATCTGATGCGGATTGTTTATATGGGCACGCCGGAGTTCGCCGTGCCGGCACTGCAAGCCCTCCATGGCGCCGGCTACGAGATTGCACTGGTAATTTCGCAGCCGGACCGGCCGCGCGGGCGCGGCCGGCAGGCAAACCCGACACCGGTGGCCGCCACTGCTCGCGAGTTGGGCCTCCCTCTGGCGCAGCCGGCCAAGGTGAATGCCCCCGAGGTCGTGGACCAGATCCGGGAGTTGGCCCCGGACGCGATTGTCGTCGCTGCTTTCGGCCAGATCCTGCGCAAGCCGCTTCTGGAGATTCCCCCTATCGGCTGCATCAACATTCATGGCTCGCTGCTGCCCCAGTATCGTGGCGGGTCGCCCGTGCAGCACGCACTTCTCTCGGGGGAGCGCGTCACCGGCATCACCATCATGCTCATGGATGAGGGGATGGACACCGGCCCCATCCTGATGCAGCGGGAAGTTCCCATCGCGCCTGAGGATACGGCGGGAACGCTGCTGGACCGGCTCGCGCGTGTCGGCGCTGACCTGCTTCTGGAGGCGCTTCCGGCGCTGGCGGCGGGGCGCCTGGAGCCGACCCCCCAGGATGCCTCCCGGGCCACATATGCTCCGAACCTGTCGCGTGAGGACGCGCGCATCGATTGGAGCAGCAGCGCCGAGAAGATCCGCAATCAGGTGCGCGCGTTCAGTCCGAAACCGGGCGCCTGGGCCGAGTTCCGCGGCAAGGAAGTGAAGATCTGGCGCGCGCGCGTCGATTCTGATGCCACGGATGCGTCGCCTGGGCAGATCGTAGCCATTGGGCCGGAGAGTATCCGGGTCGCCACCGGCGAGGGTACCCTCTGGCTGGAGGAGGTTCAAGAGGCAGGCAAGAGCCGGATGGGAGCTGGCGCCTTTGCCCGCGGCGCGCGCCTTGCCCCCGGCGAACGCTTCTCCTGAATCAAGATGTGGGCACGCGGCCCGCATCGCCGCTGGCCCGCGGAAGATGCGCGCTTCTCCTAGCGGTTGGACTCCTTGATCGTCGCGAGGAGCTCATCCATGCGCGCCTTACCGGCTTCCGCCTCCTGGAGTTGCTGCCGTAGCGATTCGATGCGT
>DUUU01000387.1 GCA_012841485.1 Armatimonadota bacterium | reverse complement strand
GCCGCGCCCGGGAGATGCAAGCGCAGGGGCGCACGCGAAAGGAGATCGCCGTGGCCCTCGGCTTCTCCTGCCCCGCCGCATTCTCGCGCTGGTACCGCACCAGGAGCACCCGGCCGCCATCCTGACAGGCAGCGGGCACCGGTCCGGCAAGTTCCAAGCGCGCCCAGCGGGCCTCAGACCTCCTCGAGCGCGCAGATATCGGGGAGGTGGCGGTAGGCCTCGGCGTGGTCCATGCCGTAGCCCACCACGAAGAGGTTCTCCACGGTGAAGCCGGCGAAATCGACCTGCACCTGGTTCACGCGCCGGCCCGGCTTGTCGAGGAGGCTCACCACGCGCACCGAGGCGGCCTGTCGGCTTGCCAGCGTGCCGAGGAGGAACGCCAGGGTAGTGCCTGTATCGACGATGTCCTCAACGACGAGCACGTGCCGGCCGGCCAGGGGGCGCTCCACGTCGTGGATGAATCGGACGAAACCGCTGCTCTCGGTGCCGTCGCCGTAGCTAGCGAGCTGGACGAAGTCCACCTCTAGAGGAATCGCCAGGGCGCGCGCCAGGTCGGCGAGGAAGATGAAGGAGCCCTTCAGCACGCCCAGGAGCAGGGGGTTCTTGCCCTCGTAGTGCGGCCGGATCTCATCGGCAAGCCGGGCCGTTCGCTCGCGGATCTCCTCCGCCGTGTAAAGCACGCGCAGGCGGCCCCTCGCGCGTGCCGGGGCGTGGAGCTCGCTTCTCTCGTCCATTCTGCCTTCCTCGCATTCGTCAGGGTGCCGGGGGGCTCTTGGATCCGGCGGCGGTGAGTTGCGTACGTCCCTGGTCGGGCGTTCCCTCCTCCGGCGCCACGATGCGCGTCAGCTCGCGGCGCACCCAGCGCAACAGCGGCAGGCCAATCAACACGGAGAGGAGCATGAGAAGCGCGAGCCCCGCGAAGGCCGGGCGAAACGCCGCCGGATCCGTGGAGGCGCCGATAGCCCGGTCTTTGATCGTCCCCATCACCCAGGGAGCGGTACTGCTGAGCAATCCACCGCTGGTCAGAAAGACACCAAACGCGCGGCCACGGATCTGATCGGGCAGCACCTCGCTCATCGCGGCCTCGGTGATCGGGTAGGACGCCAGCAGGAAGAACCCCCACCAGAGGAGACCCAGGAACACGTATTGCTTTGGCAGCCAGGGAAGGGCGAGGGCGCCCAGCCCGGCGGCAAGGAGAACACCAGCCGCCCACCAGAGGCGGTACCGGCCATCGGAGGCGGCCCCAAAGATGGGGTTGGCTGCCACGGCGGAAAGGCTCATCAAACCGAGGTAGAGCCCGGTGGCCCTCTGGCTGAAGCCATGCGCCTGGGGCAAGAAGAGCGCCGCGAAGGTGGTTAACCCGGTGCCCGCGAAATCGCGCAACCCGAGGCCCACGCTCAACAAGACGAAATAGCCCAGAAACACCGCTCCGGTGGCCGGCGCCGCCTGCTTCTTTGCCGCGGGGGCATCCCGGGCGAGGAGCGCGAAGAGAATGGCCACCGCGAGCCCCGCCAGGCCAAGCTCCAGGCAGGGCGCGCGCCACCCGGCCACCTCGCCGCGAAGCCCGCCGTAGAACGGTCCGATAAAGAAACCGGCGCCGGCGCCCATTCCTGCCAGGCCAATCGCCCGCCCCTGCCGCTCCGGGTAGAGCCCGGTGAGGAGCGCGGTTGCCGGCGGATGGTAGGCGCCGCCGGCCAGCCCGGCGATGACCAGGCAAAGGAGCGCCGCGGCATACGAGGGGGCGAGACCAAGGGCGACAAACGCCGCGCCGTTGATTGCCAGGCCCCAGAACATCAGCCACTTGCGGCTGACGCGGTCTGCCAGGAAGCCCAGCGGCCATCCCGCCAGGCAGTAGGCGAGCGAT
>DUUU01000386.1 GCA_012841485.1 Armatimonadota bacterium | reverse complement strand
CGAGCCGGATCCCCCTTCCTGATACCAGAAGCCCCCGGGGGGCGGCGAGGAGAGCGGGATCCCGGTCCGGTTGGCATACGGGAACCGCTCGTCGTAATCCTGCGCGTACTGCAGGATGCCCATCGCCAGTTGCTTCAGGTTGCTTTGGCACGACGACTTGCGCGCGTTCTCGCGGGCGCGCGCGAAGACCGGGAAAAGGATCGCCGCGAGAATGGCTATGATGGCGATGACGACGAGTAACTCGATCAGCGTGAAGGCGGAACGCCCCTTCTGATGAACACTAAGCATCTCTCTGCCCTCCCCATAGCATCCCAGATGAGCCACCCACCGTTGCACCTCCTGTGCTGGGGTTGAGACCGTTGCACGTAACGTTCGCGGCGATCTGGAGGACTCCTGCCGGATGAGAAGAGGGCGTTACTTTCGGCTTCCAGGCGGGAGAATGAGAAAGGGTGCCTGGCCCACGGGCCGGACACCCTCTCCGCGACTGTCCCCTTACCCGCGATGTCACCGCGGTACCAGGGGCATCAAGCTGGAGGAGCAGTTGCCCGTTCCTCCAGCGTCATGGCACTCTCCTTACCTTCCGAGGGGTTATCCGCTCTCCGCCTGCTTGCCTTTCTCAATCAGCTCGCGGACACGCTGGCCGCCCTTCTGGCCGAGCTCCTCGTAGCCTTCATGGCCCAGCTCTCGCTTTCGGGCCTCGCCTCCCAGGCGTCCGATCTCCTCGTAGCCCTCGTGCCCGAGTTGCTGCTTTCGGATCTCGCCGCCCTTCTTGCCCGCTTCGCGGACGGTGAGCTCGCCTTCTCGCTCCGCCATCCTCATCTCCTTTCGCAACGTGAACGCTGCATGGCGAGGAGATGGCTCCTCCGAGGCGCCTATACCCGGGGCGTTCCCGCCTCAAACACGGCGGTGCAAGTGCTTGACAGGCTCGCGAGCAACCCCTAGAATGGGACTGGGAGACGGCAACGGGGCCCCATCCGGCATTCGTATCCGGCGGGGTGAGGAGCTCCTGCCGGGGGGATCGATGCGAGCAAAGTGGCTTCGAGGGGCGCGCGGAACGGCCATTCTGGCTCTCTGGATCGTGATGATGGGCCTCCTGATCCAGCGCGAGCGCGAGGCGCGCAGGCCGGTGGACGCGCCGCCGGTCGAGTGGCGCGAACCGACGGAGACTGCCGGCGTCGCGGGGCCCGCGCGCGAGCAGTGGATGGGAGTCTACCTCAACGGCACGAAGCTCGGCTACACGGTGACCCGCCGTCAGAAGAAGGAGGGCATCCTGCGCATCGTGGCCAAGAGCCATCTTCTCCTGCCGCTCCAGGGCCAGGTGCGCACCGTGGAGACCGAGTCGCAGGTGGAGGTGGATGCGGCCCAATACATGCGCTCCTTCAGTTTCACCCTCGACTCTGAGATGCAGCGGATGCACGTCACCGGTCGCGCCGAGCCCGACAAGCTGGTTCTCCGCGTCGAGAGCGGCGGGACGACGGCCACGCGCGTGATCCCACTGGAGAAGCCGATCACCGTGCCCGATGCCGTGACGCCGATCCTGGCGGGATCCGGGCGCCTGCGCGCGAACACCACGCACACCCTGGATCTTTTCGACCCGGTTGCGCTTGCGCCCGCCAAGGCGATGGTGACCATCGGCCAGCCGGAGATGATCGAGGGCGTCGATGGGCCCATCCGCGCGCTTCGGGCGGAGGTCTCCTATAAGGGCTTCCGAACGACGGCCTGGGTGACCCCGGATGGCGATACGTTGAAGGAAGAGTCGGCGATGGGATGGACCATGGTCCGCCAGAGCCGCGAGGAGGCGATGAAGCCACCAGAGGGCGACCCGCAGACGGATCTCATCTTCTCGGCGGCCGTGCCGACAAACCGGGTTCTGAAGAACCCGCGCCAGGTGAAGTTCTTGCGGGCAGAGCTGACGGGCGCTGATTTCTCCACGCTTTCGCTTGCCACCGAGCGGCAGCAGGTGGAGGGCGCGGAGTCGGGGATTGTCGAGATTCGATGGGAGGTGCCTGAAGCCGTGCAGGCGCTGCGGCTGCCGATCACCACCCCGCAGATGAAGCCCTACCTCGCTCCAGATCTCCTGGTTCAGTCGGACGACCCGGCGATCATCGAGACGGCGCGAAAGATTGTGGGCCGCGAGACCGACTCGTGGAAGGCGGCGGTCCGCATCGCCCGGTGGGTGCACCGCGAGGTGGAGAAGAGCCCCACGGTGAGCGTCCCTTCGGCGCTAGAGGTGCTGCGCACCCGCAAGGGCGACTGCAACGAGCACACCGTTTTGTTCGTGGCGCTGGCGCGTGCCGCCGGCATCCCCGCCGAGATCGCGGTCGGGATCGTCTATCTGAATGGCAGTTTCTTCTATCATGCCTGGCCGCGCGTCTGGGTCGGCCAGTGGGTGAGCATGGATCCTACCTTCGGCCAGGAGGTGGCCGACGCGACGCACATCGAGCTCGTGCATGGCGGGCTCGACCGGCAGTCGGAGATCGTGCGCCTCATCGGCCGCCTGCGCGTGCGCATCATCAAAGTGGAGGAGTGACTGTGCCGGAGTGCATGATCGAGATCGAGCACCTGCGCAAGGAGTTCGGCAGTCTGGTGGCGGTGGAGGATCTCTCGCTGCGCATCCCGCCGGGCGAGTTCTTCGGGTTTCTGGGGCCAAACGGCTCAGGGAAAACGACGACGATCAAGCTCCTCACCGGGCTGCTGCGCCCGACGCGCGGCACGGCCCGCATCGGGGGATTAGACATTCAGAAAGAGCACCTCGAAGCGAAACGCCTGATCGGCTACGTGCCCGACACCCCCTACCTCTACGAGAAGCTCTCGGCGCGCGAGTTTCTCCGCCTCGTCGGTGACCTCTACCAGATTCCAGTGCCCACGCTCGACCGACGGATAGCCGAGCTGCTGGAGCTGTTCGGGCTCGCTCACGTGGCCGATGGCTTGATTGAGGACTACTCCCACGGCATGCGCCAGAAGGCAGTGATGTGCGCCTGCCTCCTCCACGAGCCGAAGGCCATCATCATCGACGAGCCGATGGTCGGGCTCGACCCGCAGAGCGCTCACCTGGTCAAGACCGTCCTCCGGCAGCAGTGCGAGCAAGGGGCGTGTGTTTTCATGTCTACCCACACGCTCTCGCTAGCCGAGGATGTCTGCCACCGCGTCGCTATCATTCTCAAGGGCCGGGTGATCGCAATTGGCACCGTGGACGAGCTGAAGCGCGAATACGGCGGCGCTGGCGACCTGGAGGATCTCTTCCTCGATCTCACCGGTCGTCAAGTCGGAGCGTGAGAGAAGATCCGCAGGTGAACGCAAAGGTTCGGAGTCGCTTCCCTCGCGGTCAGATTCCCACGGCGAGCCCGGTGGCGCGAGGGTCTACGACGCCTGTGAGAAGCCCCGAGTCGGGATCGCGCATCAGGGCGAAAAGCGCGCCCGCGTCGCCAGGTTCCAGCAGGTAGCCGACGGCGCGCAGGTAGTCACGCGCGGACCGCGGCATGCCGGGATCCACGCAGAGCGTTAGGGAGCCGTCGGTGTGCAGGCGGGGCAGGCAGAGCGAGGCATCCACCGGGTGGCGGAGCGCGCAGAAGTGGAGCAGCCCCTGCGTCACGGCGCTGGCGGCCTTGCGCCCGCCGGTTCCCCCGAGTAGCAGGAGGGGGTGCGCCTCCTTCATGACCAGCGTTGGGCACACCGGATAGAGCGGACGTTTTCGCGGCCCCACGGAGTTGGGTCGGCCGGGCGCCCGCTCGAAATAGCCTATCCCTCCCGCTAGGAGCGTGCCGCCGCCGGGCAGGGAGAGGCCGGATCCAAACGGATTGCCGTGTGTCAGGGTCAACGCGGCCAGGTTGCCCTCCGGATCTGCGGCGGTGATGTGCACGGTGCCTCCCGGCAGGCCGATGATCTCGGGACCGTGCAACACGCCGGCAGTGTGAACCAGATGCTCGATCCGATGGCGCATCCGGGCCGTGTGCTCGTCGGAGAGAAGGCGGTCCAGGGCGATGGCCGTGTCCGCGGGGTCTCCCAGCAGGGCGATCTGATCGGCCCACGCGGATTGCAGAGCGAGCGCCACCGCGTGGTAGTAGGGGAGCTTTTCGCTCCAGAGACGGCCGAGGTCGAGCCCATCGAGGGTTCTTATGACCTGGGCCAACACCGCTCCACCGGTGGGCAGCGGCGAGGCATGAAGCGTGTAGGCCCCGAAGGGGAGCGAGAGCGGCGCCGTCTCTCGGGGCTGATAGGCGGCCAGGTCATCGAGGGTCAACACGCCTCCGCCCGCCTGCACCTGTGCGACAATCTCCGCCGCGGTCTCGCCCCGGTAGAGCGATTCCAGGCCCTCGGCGGCGAGGCGTTCCAGGAGGCGGGCGAGCGCCTCATTGGTGATCAGGCTCCCCAGTTGCGGTGCCTGGCCATCCGGAAGGAGCCACTCGGCCGCCTGTGGGAAGCGCTCGATCCTCTCGCGGTGGGCGAGGAGGTCGGCCACATACCCGGGCGAGGCCGGGAAGCCCTCGCGTGCCAGGCGCGCTGCGGGCGCGACCAGGTGTGTCAGAGGGCGCGAGCCAT
>DUUU01000385.1 GCA_012841485.1 Armatimonadota bacterium | reverse complement strand
CTGAGCGCGATGAAAGTGCCGGCCGCGGCGCTCCTCCTGGCGCGGCGCGATCACCTCGTCATCCGTGCCCACCTTGGAGTGGAATCCGTGGGCGCGAGCGCGTTTCGTGTGCCCCTCGGCGAGACGCTCTTTGGGAAGGCCATCGTCACGGGCCAGCCCGCCGCCTTCACCGGAGGCGACGAGGAGAGCCATCGCGGAACGCGGGCGCTTCCACCGCCGTTTGCCTGGGCCGGGAGTGCGGTAGCCGCGCCCCTGCATGATGCTGAGGCCCGGGAACGCGGCGAGGCCCTGGGGTGCCTCGCTGTCTTTCGACCGGAGCCGGCCGCCTTTTCCAGCGCGCAGATCAGCATTCTCCAGGCGCTCGCGGACGAGCTCGTCATCGCCTTTCAGATGGCGCAGACGCGCCAGGCACTGGCGTGGCGCCTATGGCGAAACACGGATCCAGGCGCCTGAGCCGGGTGCCTTTCGCCTGCGTGATGGCTTAGTAGCGGCGCAGCGTTCCCTCGATGAGGCTGGCGGCTACCAGGCCGACCACCAAGCCGGGAAACAGGCCGATCCATGCGATCAGACCGGCACTTTTCGCCACCAGGCAGCCGATAGAGCCACCGATCACCACACAGGCCAGGAGCAGCGGGCCGGAGAGCCGTCGGATGCGGGCCTCCATCTCCGCGTGGGCCTGGCAGCACCGGATGCATAGGCGCTCGCCCTTGACCATGACGAGGGAATCACGTGAGAGCACCCCGGCACGGCAGTGCGTGCAGTAATCCTCATAGCGTGTGGTTGTACCAGCCATTGGTGTTCCCCCCCCCGATAGCATCGCACGTTCTCTGATTCATGCAAGCGTCGTGCCACCGCTCTCTTTGGGGGGCTCGCGCCTCACCTCGGGGAACGCCACACGCATCTGTCACTTCCGATGGGCGTTACCCGTGCTGGCCCGGTGTGTGTAGGCGACGAGTTATCTTCACAGTTCACGAGGGGGAGAGAGATCTCCTGCAAGCGCCTGGCGTCCAGTCCGCAGGCAGCCGCTCGGAAGGGATGCGCGCGGTGATCAGAGAACCGATGGGGGAGGGACGCCTGGCGCGGTCAGGCATCGGTAGATTTCTGCCGCCTCGCAAGCAGCCGCAGGATCTCCAGAGCCAGTTCCTGGTCCTCGGTCGAGAGCTCGCGGAAGAGCGCGTTGAGTTGCGGCGTGAGGTCATGCGCGGGCGCGCCTTCGTCCGTTCCGCCTCCCGCTTCGCGAATCATCTCGAAGAGCGTGGTGCGGAAGACCACGGCGAGGGCTTCGAGTTCCGCCAGCGTCGGGCTCGTCTTGCCCGTCTCGATGCTCGAGATGTAGCTTGAACTGCGCTCCAGGCGCGCATATTCGACGACGTCCTGCTGGGTCAGACGCCAGCGCTCGCGTAGCCGTCGAACGACGGGGCCGATCTGAAGGGTGCCTGCCATCGTGAGTGTTTCGCTCCTCCTTCGCTGTTCGCCACGGTGCCGCCAGAGCGCGCGGGCACGCCTTATCCGGTGGCGCCGCCCGGCTGCGGCTGTTTCATTCTACCGGAGGCACCCATGTGTGTCAAGGAAGTCAGCATTCGTCTTGCTCCCCCCGCGCGCGGGGGGATGGGGGCAGGAAGTTCTCGCTCCCTGAACCCCCCTCTTCTATGAATGGAGGCCAGAGATGATTCCCTGCCGAAAGCTTCTCGGCGCGTGGGTGGGATGGATAGCACTTTGTTGTTTGATAGTGCCGGGCGCGGCGGCGGATGGCCTGCCCATGGTGATGATCGGGCGGTGCGATGCCCCTCGCGTGGATGGCCGCCTGAGCGATCCCTGCTGGCGGAACGCCGCGGTTGCGGCGCCCTTCATCCGGAATGATGGGTCGGGGCCGGCCTCGCAGCAGACGGTGGTGCGTCTCTGTTGGGACGAGCACGCGCTTTACCTGGGCTTCCAGTGCTTCGAGCGCGCGCTATCGCCTGCCACTCAGCAGCTTCATCTCCTCCGGCAGGAGGCCCGCTTGCACGATGGGCCAGTCTTCGCCGATGAGTGCATCGAGATCTTCCTGCGCCCGGGAGGGAGGGGGGATTACTTCCATCTCGCCACCAATATGCGCGGCACGCGCTACGATGGCCGCGGCATGGATGCCTCCTTCAACGCCTCGTGGGAGGCGGCCGCCACGGCGGATGCCGAAGCGTGGTACGTGGAGGTGGCCGTTCCGTTCAAATCGCTGGGGGTTCCTGCCCCCCGGCCCGGCGAGCGCTGGACGCTCAATCTCTGCCGCACCGAGCAGATTCTCAAGGAACGGAGCTCCTGGTCCGGCCTCCAGGGCGCCTTCCACGTGCCGGAGGCCTTCGGGGATGTG
>DUUU01000384.1 GCA_012841485.1 Armatimonadota bacterium | reverse complement strand
GGAGAGTCCCAGGCGCGCGGCACACACGGCGCACGCCACGCCCGCCGTGCCGCCCCCGGCAACCACCAGATCGGCCTCATGCGTCACCGGTATCTCTCGCGCCGGCTCGCGAATCGTCTCCCCCATCGCTGACTCCCCTTCGTACGAGAGTGCCGCGCTCCCGCTACCAGGCCCCCGCCCCGGACCTACCGGCCATTGAACCACCCCGGCGGAATCTCCAGCGACCAGACCTCGTTGGTCAGCAGATCGGCATACCCCCCGGCCACCCAGATCCGGTCCTGGAACACATAGGCGGCGAGCTCGTGGCGCGGCGTCCAGATCACGTCGGAGTGAACCTGGATCCAATCGCGCCCGTTCTCGGAGCACCACACATCACCGAAGTTCCCATGCTCCTTGGACCAGCCGCCAAGAACCCAGATGCGGCCTCGGTAGACAAGCGCCGAAAACCAGATGCGCGGCGCCCAGGGGGCCGCCTCTGTGACCCGCGTCCAGTGAACGCCATCCTCGGAGCACCACACATCATTGGTAGCGACGTGCTCCGGGTGCCACAAACCGCCCCCCAAGATCCACAGCTTGCCATCGAAGACTACCGCCTGGCCGTGCGCCCGCTTGGACCAACCCGCCTCGGCGGTCATCAGCTCCCATGTCTTGCCGTCAGGCGAGGACCAGACGTCGCTCTTCACCATCTGGTCGCTATGGTCATAGAAGCTCTTGGTGCCGCCCATGACCCATATGCGATCCTTGAAGACAGCGAACCCCGCCGCCAGGCGCGGGCACCAGCCCGCCTCCCCCTCCAGCGTCCAGCGGATGCCATCGGTAGAAGACCAGACCTTGTTGCTGCACTCCGTTCCTGGCAGCTTGCGCCCGCCCATGATCCACATCCGGCCTTCAAAGACCAGGGACACCGGCAAGTCGCTCTGCACCCACGGGGCTCGCTCCTGAACGCACGCCCAGTGCCTCCCATCGGGCGACTTCCAGACGTCGAGCGGGTTGGGTGCCTGCGCGGCGAACCAACCGCCAAGTATCCAGAGGTGGCCGTCGTAGACAAACTCGCCCATCGAGTCGCGCGGCTGCCACCCTGCATCCCGGGTCACGCACTCCCAATTCGGGGCCTGCTTCACCTCATACATGGCATCATCCTCAATCGCACGTGATTTCGACGCCGGCGAGCTTGCTCCTTTTGCCCTCGTTCACACGTGGCTTATGGGACGCGGGATCTCGTGGCCCAAAAACCATCGGCGGCTACTCCCGGCAAGGCGGCGCGGGCGCGATGCTTCTGGACCCGAGTGGGAGGAGGCGCATCCTTCCATCCCGAATCAGAACATCGGGAGTGCAGACCCGGACGCTGCGCGACGTGACGGCCCTCGCCCGGTGGAGCCGTCACTCAAGGGAAGGGAAAGACACGATGACGGCACGCGAGATCATGACAACTCCGGTCATTACGGCCGGCCCGGACGCGACCCTGGCAGAGATCTCCGAACTGATGCTGGCCCACCGCATCAGTGGCATTCCAATCGCCGATTCGGACGGGCGGCTGGTGGGAATCGTCACCGAGAGCGATATGCTCGAGGAGGATAAGCGGAGGCAACTGTTGCCACGCGTCACGATTTTCGGGATGGTGCCAGCCCACCAGGGGCCCGTGGAGGATGCGCTGCTTAAGGTGCGTACCTTCCGCGCCCGCGAAGTGATGACGGAGAAGATCTTCACCGTCGAGCCCGACACCCCCGTCTCCGAGGTGGCCGGCCTGCTGGTGCGCGAGCGCATCAACCGCGTGCCCGTCGTGGAAGGGGGCAAGGTGATCGGCATCATCAGCCGCGCCGATCTGATCCGCGCGCTTCATCAGTCGGGTTCGCTCTAGCGGGAGGCCGCACGCGCTTCACGAGACGCGCCCCAGGGCTTCGAGCTTGCCGAACAGAATCCGCGTCTTGCTGCCGGTGCCGGGCTCGCCCTGCGTGGCGGTACTGAAGCGAGCCATCCCTCGCGAAATGGTCTCCGTGCCCCCCAACGGATACCATCGCGAGAGAGCTAGGTGGCAGATGCGCTAATCGGAAGGGCGCGTCGCGGAGCGTTACAGAGCGCGGCCGAGGCGCGCGCAGGGCGCGCCCCGGCCAGTGCGATTTCCTCACCGAAAGGTGTTCTTCTCTTAGTCGATAGGGAGAACGGCGGCCCCCGTTCTCAGGCCAAGCCGCCGGTCACCCTGATGAAGCCGGTCGCTTCCCTCGCTAGTTCAGCTGCGAGGGCCGCGGAAGACGCGCCGGCCATCACGGCGATGGGCGAAGCGGCGCGCATCGCGCCGGCCAGCCTCATAGCCCTTGCGGTAGGCGTCACGTCGGGCATTGCGACGAACCTGGGGCTTGTGGGGCTTGCGGTGGTGCCCAAGCCGATGGCCATGGCGGACCTCCTGGCGAATCCTCGGTTTTGCCGGGCGACCCCGCCCCGGATCGGCCGAGGCGCCGGTTGCCGGAATCAGGAGGGTGACGGCGGCGCCGATCCCGATGAGTGCAGCGGTAAGCCTGGTATGTCGCATCGAACGTCTCCTTTCGTGCATGTCGCCCCCTACTGGGCTCACCCCTAGTATATGCGGGCGGTATGAAGGAATCATGAAGCTCGAGGAGAAAAGTGCTCTTCCCCATCCGGGCTTCGCCTGGGGCGTCGCTCCGAGAGGGCGTCCCGCGAAGATTCGCGGTGACAACGGCGGTCGAGGCGCATAGGGCGCGCCCCGACCGAGTCCCCTCGGATGCCGGATACCCTCATCCGGCACCAGCACGGATCAGTTGTTGGCGATGATCGCCCCCAGGATGGCGCCGCCGATCACCAATCCGATATCTTCGAGCGTATCGTTGGACTTCTTCTTCTGGTTGTTGCGGTTGTCACGCCGGCCGGCCTTGTAGCCGTCTCGGTAGGAATCGCGCCGGTTGTCGCGGCGGTGCTGCGCCGCCTTCCGATTATGTCCGACCTTACGGCCGTTATCGTGGCGAGCCGAGTAGCGGACCTTCGGCCCCACGGGGCGACCGCGCCCGGGATCGGCCGAGGCGTCGGATATCGGCAGAAGAAGGGCGGCGGTCACCCCCAGCCCTACCAGTGCTGCCATCGGTCTGTTGGTTCGCATCGGTTCTCTCCTTTCGCATCTTGCGGCTCATCAGCCACAACTCCATTGTAGCGCAGGGAGATGAAGGAATTATGAAGCTCGGACGGCGCAGGGCATTTCTCTTTACGGAAGCTGGGACACCGAGACAGGGAATCCAGAGCCAGGGCACAGCCCCCCGGCTCGAATGTCAAACCCCTTCGTGATTCCCGGCCATAGCCACGCGGATGGCCCTCTCTCGACCCCGATGGGGATCGCACAACCCAGGGTGCCTGCACCTCCCCATCCGCATCCGTCCCCCTCCCCCATGGTATCGATGGTATCGCAGGTGGTGACTTGCGATACCTGGCGGTGGTATAATAGGCCGATGCTTTCCAGAGTGCCCTGTGAGGGTCGCGGCGAGCGAGCGTATCGAAGTCCCGCGGATGCCGGGGATGGAGGCCGTGATCATGCTGAGAGTCTACGATAGGAAAGCTCGGATGGGATGGTCATGTTCGGAGTTACTCCATGCCGGACGTCGCGGCAGGCCTTCTGGTATCTGTGGGTCGCCTACTTCTCCCTCTACCTATGCCGCCTGAATCTTGCGGCCGCCTTGCCGGCGATGCTTCGCGCCGAGGGTTTCTCTGTGGCGCAAGGAGGATGGATCGGCAGCGGCTTCTTTGCCTGCTATGCCATCGGTCAGGTGGTCAACGGCTTCAGCAGCGATCACTTCGGACCGCGGCGCATGCTCGCCCTGGGGCTGCTCGGCTCGGCGGTGGTCAACCTGGCCTTCTCCTCCAGCCATGGCCTCGAGTGGCTCGTCGTGCTCTGG
>DUUU01000383.1 GCA_012841485.1 Armatimonadota bacterium | reverse complement strand
TGGAAGCGCAACGCGCCAGACCGCAGGCGAGGCACCAGTCACCGGTGGCAAGTGGTCGCTCGCATTCCCGGTGCCGGTGACCCGCGCTGGCGTTCTGTATGAACTGGGCCTGGAGATCCAGGACGAGACCACCAACACCCCCGTGTTGCTGCGCAAGCACGTCTTTCGGGCCCCCGACCCCTTCGACGCGTCGCTCGATTGGATGGTTGCCTTTGGCGCAGACAGAGCCGCGCGCGCCTCGATCACGCTCGCGGTGGCCGAGAGCTCCGCGCGCGGCAAGGTGGAGGTGGCCCTCTGGGATGGCGGTGCCAAGCCCCGGAAGCGTATCACGCGAACCGTGCGCGGGGCGGGCACGCTGCAAGTGGCGCTCCCGCTCGCGAAGCTCCCGGATGGCTTCTATCGCGTGGGGGTCAGCGCCTCTCTCGCCGATGTCGGTCGCTTGAGCAAGGAGCTCCGCTTCTACAAGACGTCCGGCCCCTTCGAGCGGTGAGGCCGCGCGCGGGCAGGGATCGCGCTGCTGGAGGCAGAACCAGCGGAGCATGAGCACGCTGTTGGTTGCCGCGCTTCTCCTCGCCACGCCGGCCGGGGAGCGCCATCCGATCCTCCACTTCAGCGCGCGTGAACTGCCGGCGCTTCGGGCCCGCTGTGAGGCAGACGCGATACGCTGGCCCAGGATCCTTGAGTCCGCCGATAGCCTCACGAAGCCGGGAGCGGTGTCTCCTGGCGGAATCGGCGCCGGCCGCGACGATACGCCCGTGGTGGTTCGCGGACACTTTTTCGGGCGCGTGCTAACCGAGCAGCTGGAGACTCTCGGGTTCGCCTATCAGATCACCGGCGAGGGGCGCTATGGCGACCTGGGCGCCCGCATTCTCATCGAGGCGGCGCGGCGTCTGCCGCCAGATGCGCCTCCCGTCGGGCCTGGATCCTATGCCGGAGCGCGCGGCGACATCCTGCGGGCGCTCACCACCGGCTACGACTGGCTGTTTGGCGCCATGAGCGAGTCCGAGCGCGCCGTGGTAGCCCACGCCCTCGCTGCCTACATCCGCAGCATCCTCGACGAGGCGGAGCGCCCCAACACCTGGTGGGTGCCCTACCACAACTTCACCGGCGTGGCCGTGGGCGCGGCTGGACGCGCCGCGCTCGCGGTCGAGGCGCGCTTTCCTCAGGAAGCCCCTCGGTGGATCGCGCAGGTCGAGCGATTGACGCGCCGCTGGCTGGAAAAGGGCTTTGACGAGAAAGGGGCCTATTGTGAAGGCGTGCTCTACGCCGCCTACGGCCTCGAGAACGCCACTCTCTTTGCCGACGCCCTCCAGCGTTCCGGTAAGGGAAGCCTCTTCGACTCCCCTCGCTGGAAGCAGATACCACGCTTCCTCGCCCACTCGCTGCTCCCGGGCGAGCCGGTCTATGACGCGCTCAACGATAGCGGCTACAGCGGCATTCACAGGGCAACACTCCTCCGCCTCGCCGGGGAAGGTGACCGGCTGGCTCGCTGGCTCTGGGAGAGCACGGGCGGGAGCGCGGTCGCGTCGCCCTACAACCTCATCTGGGCTAACGACACACCGCCGATGTCGCCAGCCGAGGCCGCGCTGCCCTGGGCAGAGCACTTCCCTGGGCGCGGCCTGGTGATCTTCCGCACCGGTTGGGGTCGAGAGGATCTGATGCTTTCGCTTGAAAGTGGCCCCTTCTACCGGGTGACGCATAACCAGGCAGACAAGTGCCAGGTCACCTGCTACGGGGCGGGGGGCCGCTGGCTGATCGACTCCGGCTATGGGAACACCCGCGAGCCGGATGGCGCCGCGCAGACTGTGGCGCACAACCTGGTGCTCATCGATGGCAAGGGGCAGGCCTTCAGCGGCACCGGCACGGGCACGAACGGCCGCATCCTCCTGTTCGAGGCCAGGCAGACGCATGGCTACGTCCTGGGGGATGCGACGCAGGCTTACCAGCGCAACGCCTCCGGCCACCCCGGCGTGGCCCTGGAACAGGCACATCGGCACGCCCTCTTCGTGCGCCCTGGAGATGGGGTGCCTGCCTACGCCCTCTTGGCTGACGTCCTGCGTGTTGATGGCAAGCCGCATACCTTCGACTGGCTGTTGCATACGGCAGCGAGCAATGAGATCGACGCAGGCGCCCGGGCGGTACGCCTGCGCGCCACGCCCGGGGCCTCCGGCGCAGCCTACGTGGAGACGCCCCTCGCGAGCAAGGGACAAGGCTCGCTCCTCTTCGAGGTGCAGCTGCCCAGAGACGGGCGCTATCGCGTGTGGGCGCGCGTCCGTGCATCCCTCCCGGAGCCGGCCAAGTCCGACTCCTTCTTCGTCCGCTGGGATGATGGCAAGCCCTTTGCCTGGCACGCGCCCACGTCCACCGAATGGGCGTGGGGGGCGGTCACGGAGCTGGGCGCGAAGACGCCGGTGGGATTCCCGCTCTCCGCAGGGAGGCATCGCCTGACGATCCTCACCCGCGAGCCGGGCGCGGCGCTCGACCGCATTGCCATCACCGACGCTCCCGATTGGGCACCTGGCGCCGATGCAGTGGAGTTCGAAGCGGAGGCTGCCGGCGCGGTGGTGGCGCCGATGCGAGTGGTGAGAGAAGCGCCCGGGAAATCGGCCGAATGCCTGATCCGCTGGCTCCTACCGGAGGAGTTGCAGATCTCAAAGGGCACCTACCGAGACCACCCGCGCATCCAGGCGCGCGCATCAGCAACCGATCCGCTCTTCGTCCTGCTGCTACTCCCCGGCATGAAGGAAGAGGCGCAGCCGGAGACCGCCGTGCGCCAAGACGCCATGCAGCTTCAGGTGACGCTGAAGTGGCCAGCCCGGATCGATACGATCACGCTGGCTCTCGATGGATCCCGCACGGCCCTCTTCGGCCGGCAGACGCGGCAACAACTGGGGCTTGAGGCGCGACGGCGCCGCCTCGCCCAGGCACACAACCGTTTTGGCATAGAAGGAGGAATGGGGTACTGCGATGGCATCTCCCGATGAGGTAAGAAGAGAGGAGCTGTGGAATAGCATCAGCCACGCCATCGGCATCCCCCTGGGGATCGCAGCGCTCGTCGTGGCCGTTGTCTTCGCCTCGCTGGAGCGAGATGTCTGGAAGATCGTCTCGGTGAGCATCTACGGCACGACGCTGGTACTCATGTACACCGCCTCAACGGTGTACCACGCGATCTCGGGTAAGGCGAAGCGGGTGTGGAACCTGCTGGACCATTCGAGCATCTTCCTGCTCATCGCCGGCACCTATACGCCCGTGATCCTCGCCGGGATGCGCACCACGCTGGGGTGGATCCTCTTCGGAGTGGTCTGGGGCCTGGCCGTGATCGGGATCGTGATGAAGGCCGTCGCTCGCGAACGCGCCCTGGTCATCGGCACCGTGCTCTATGCCTTCATGGGGTGGCTGATCGTGGTCGGGTTCCGGCAACTCGTCACCCACCTGCCACCGGTCAGCGTGCAGCTCCTCTTCGCCGGGGGCCTCGCCTATACCATCGGCATCCTCTTCTTTGCGTGGCGCCGGCGCTATATGCACTTCGTCTGGCACCTCTTCGTGCTCGCGGGAAGCGCGCTGCACTTCTTCGCGGTGCTGATGATCTGAGGCATCGGCTACGGCGGCCCGACGTGAGGGGGAACCTGGAACCGCGGGGCCGCACCCTCGGATGCAGGCGCGCCTTCGCCTGAAGCCGGGCATCCCCCTCTTCTCACGGGCTGCGGGCCACT
>DUUU01000382.1 GCA_012841485.1 Armatimonadota bacterium | reverse complement strand
TGGGACCAGCCCGAGACGCGGGCGCGCCTGCTGGAGAGCTATCGCAACACCTGCAAGCTGCATGAACAGATCGCGTTCGAGGAGATGGTGAGCCACGCCTTCGTCACCCCCGACCGCGCCGTGCAGACCACGCGCTTCGCCGACGGCACCCAGGTATGGGTGAACTTCGGCGAGAAGCCGTGGACGCTGAAGCGGGACGGCAAGGAGTGGACGTTGCCGCAGTATGGCTTCTACGTGAAGGGGCCGCGCATCGAGCAGTATCGGATCGTGAAGGGCGACGCCCCGAACGGCACCATCACGTGCATCCGCACGCCGGACTACCTCTACGCCGAGGGGAACGTGCCCGGCGCCGTGGAGACGGCCGAGGGCACCGGCGTCACCATCCGCCGCGACGGCCCGGACCGGCTGCGCATCATCCCGGAGCAGGCCACACGGTGGGTCCGCCTGAATCCGAGCGCACTCTTCGCCGCCAGCGCGGAAAAGAAGGCGGCGGCCAGCCCGGGCCAGTGGCGCATCGTCCAGCTCGATGAGGAAGGGAACGCCCTCCGCGTCACCGGCGCCGCGCGGGCCCGGGGTGAGATGCTTGAACTGGCCTCCGAGACGGCCGTTCAGCCCACGCTCCTCCTGGGCCCAAGGGCACTCGCGGGCGTGCCCGAGGTCGTCTTCGCCGAGGCACCCGCAACGGGCGCTCCGGTGGTGAAGCAGGGCCAGCCCGCCACGCTCCAACTACGCGTCACCAACCATGGGGGAAAGGGCATCCAGGGGGTGCCTGTGGCAGCCTACCTGGATCGCATCACTCCCGAGAACCGGCTGGCCGTGAAGCGCGTGGATCTGCCGGCAGGCAAAAGCGCCACGGTCTCCTTCTCGCTTCCGAGCGCGCGCAGGGACGGGTGGACGCGCTTCCGCTTCCAGGTGGGGGACGCGCGCACGGTCACCTACAGCAAGCCTGCCACGGTCACCGAGCGCGTGCGCTTCATCGATCCGGACTGGTCGCAATGGGATACCCATGTCGACATCCGCGTGGAGATGGGTGCCGTCTCGCGCCGGAACCCGGTGGTGGAGATCCCCTTCGATCCCGATGCCGAGCGCGCGAAGCAGGGCCAGAGCGGCAAGGCGGATCCCGCCGCCGTGCGCGTGGTGCGCCTGGACGCCAGGGATTCCCGCGAGGCGCTCTGCGAGGCGCAGATGATCACCAGCCCGGAGGGCGAGACGCGACTTGCGTTCCGCGTGCCGGGCACCTTCGAGGCCGGTGCCGCGATCAACTGCCGCATCTACCTCGATGGTCTGGATCGGAAGCGCCATGAAGCATGCGCCGTCAGCCATTGGAGCGCGCAAGAGACGACCTACGATGGCCCGCGCTACCGCGTCCGCTTCACTGAGGGCTACATCTGCGGCGTTGATCTGAAACAGCCGGCGGTTGCCCTGCTCTCCTCTCTTGGCGTCTCCTCCGCGGATACCGGCTGGGTGAATGAGATCGGCGAGGTGGAGAGCTTCGAGGTGCTGCAAGACGGCCCGCTGCTCACGCAGGTGCGCGTGAAAAAGAACCTCGCCAAGAACCACTCCTACGACAAGCTCTACACCTTCTATCCCGACCATCTCGTGGTGACCATGCTCTCGCCCGAGCGTTTCGGCACCATGAGCCGCGCCTACTACGCGGCGAAGTGCCGCTATCAGGACGACAAGGGAAATCAGGCAGAGATCGATGGCAAGGGAGACGCCGAGGGGATCGCGGGCAAGAACCCCAACCCGCAGTGGTATGCCACCTGGTCCGAGGGCTGGGGCCTGTCCGGGATCCCGATCACGCCGCACACCAATGTGAACTACTGGGACGCGGGCAACATGGCCGGGCTTGGCTTCAACACCGCGGGCAAGAACCCCGCCACCGTCGCCTACGTCCTCCACGGCGCCGACGAGCCCAATCTGAAGGCGCCTGACTTCGGAGCGCTAGACCGCGCCCGACTGATGACTCCGGTGGTGGTCCGGCGATGAAGCAGCAGGCAGGTACAACGAAGGCTCGGAGGCGAGTGGTGATCATTGGCGGGGGGGCCGCGGGCCTCACGGCGGCAATCGCCGCGGCGCGCGCCGGCGCGCGCGTGCAGGTGCTCGAACGCATGCAGCGAATCGGCAAGAAGATCCTCGCGACCGGGAATGGGCGCTGCAACTTCAGCAACACCGACCTGGGAGTCGAGCATTACCACGGCGCGTACCCGCGTTTTGTTTTGCCCGCCCTGCGCGCCTTCGGCCTGGATGAGACGCTGGCGTTCTTCGGAGAAATGGGCATCGTGCCCCGCGTCGAGGAGCGGGGCCGGATCTTTCCCGCGTCCGGCCAGGCGACCGCTATCCTGGACGTGCTCCGCCATGAGCTGGATCACCTGGGCGTGGAGATCGTGTGCGAGACGAACGTCGAGCGCATCGAGAGGGATCGCTCCAGGCTGCGCGTCCTGTGCGGAGACGGGCGCGCCTTCCCCTGCGACCGCGCCATCGTGGCGGCCGGGGGAAAATCGACCCCCAACCTGGGCTCGAACGGCGGTGGCTTTCGCGTGGCCCAGGCGCTTGGCCACCGCATCGAGCCTCTCTTCCCGGCGCTGGTACCGGTCAGGCTGGATGCGCCCTTCCTGAAGCAGCTTCAGGGCGTGCGCTTCGAGGGCGAGGCGCAGGTGTTTCTGGATGGAGAGCCCCGCCGGGCAGATCGCGGCGAGATCCTCTTCACGGAGCAGGGCGTCTCCGGCCTGCCGGTCCTGCAGATCAGTCGCATCGTCTCGGGATGGGCGGGGTCTGGCCGCGCGCTCTCGCTCGGGCTCCGCCTCTTTCCCGATTCCACCCCAGAGGCCCTGGCCAGCACCATCGCCGGCCGCATCGCGGCGTTCCCCTGGAAACCAGTGGAGGCTAGCTTTATCGGATGGCTGAACAAACGGCTGATCCCGGTGCTTCTGAGGGAGGCGGGGATCTGTGATCTTCAGCGTCCGTGCGGGGAACTGAGCGTCGAGGAGATCCGGCGAGTCGCGGCGCTCTTGCATATGTGGCGGATTCCCTGCGCCGGGGTGCAATCGTGGATGCAATCACAGGTAACCGCGGGAGGTGTCTCCACCCGCGAGATTGACCCGGAGACGCTGGAATCGAAACGGGCGCCCGGCGTTTTCTTTGTTGGTGAAGTGGTAGACATCGATGGGGATAGCGGCGGCTACAACCTGCAGTGGGCCTGGTCCTCTGGCCATGTGGCCGGTCGCCAAGCCGCGGCTGCCTGATAGCTCTTGAGCTCTCGAGCTCTTGACGAAGAAGACCCAAAACCTGGTATAATGGCAGTGTGGAACCGCCAGGTGAGGAGGGCCCGGATCTCTGCGTTCGGGCAGAGCCGGGGCCTGCCCTCGGGCGTTTCCCGAAGACTCATGTGGCATCCCTGACCACCCCGATCCTTTTCTGTTGTGGCTCATCGCACTGGCCCGATACAGCTCTGCACTCCATGGTGCCCGTTTGAGCACAGCCCCACATGGGCAAGGAAAGACTCGGAGTTTCTCTGCCACCGACACGGATGAGACCTATGGAGGAACAGACGCCACTCGATCGGGAGACCGAACCGTCTCGTGATGTCGGCCCGCAGCCGGAAAGCCAGCCGGTGGTTAAGCAGCCGTGCGCCGTTCATGGGGGCGCTTTGAGCGAGGAATGCTATCGCTGCCTGGTAGAACTGTCGCCGGCGGTGATCGCCGTGCATGACGGCTCGCGGTTTCTCTTCATCAACGGGGCGGGCGTGCGCCTTCTAGGCGCCGCCAACGCGGATGAGATCGTGGGCACGCCCGTTCTTGAGAGCATCCCCCCCGAGCACCGGGAAGCTGCCCGGGCTCGCATCGAGCAGATGCTGTGCGAAGGCAAGCCTACGCCCTGGGTAGAGCAGCAGCTCCTCCGCCGCGATGGCTCCGCCGTCGATGTTGAGATGATCTCGACCCCGATTGCCCGCGAGGGCCGGCAGGCACTGCTGGTGCATGTGCGCGAGATCACCGCTCGCAAGCAGATCGAGAGAGCGATGCAGCGCCAGCAACGGCTGCTGGACGCCATCTTCGATAACATCCTCGCCCACGTCGTCTATATGGACCGTGACTTCAACATCGTCCGAGTCAATGCAACCTACGCCGAGGGGAGCGGGCACTCCGTCGAGGAGTTGATCGGGCGCAACCACTTCGTGCTCTTCCCCAACAAGGAGAACCAGCGGATCTTCGAGGAGGTGCGTGACACCGGCAAGGAGTATATCGCGCGCGCCAAGCCGTTCGTATACGCCGACCAACCGGAGCGCGGCACCACCTACTGGGACTGGTGGCTCCGGCCGATCACCGGGCCCGATGGGGAGGTCGAGGGGGTCGTTCTCTCGCTCGTCGATGTGACCGCCGCCGAGAGAGGGCGCCTTGAGGTGGAGCGACTGAACGCGGAGTTGCAGGAGGCCAATGCCACCAAGGATCAGTTTCTTGCCATGCTCTCGCACGAGCTGCGCAACCCGCTCGCGCCCATCCTGGCGGGCGTGCTCACTCTCCGCCAGCGGATGCCTGACGATGAGCGTACCCAGCGCACCCTCCAGATCATCGAGCGCAATGTGAAGCTCCAGACGCGCCTCGTGGATGACCTCCTGGATCTCTCGCGCATCGCCCGCGGGAAGCTGCAGTTCCACCATGCGCCGGTTCTCCTGGAGCGCGTGGTCAACGCCGCCGTAGAGGATCAGCAGGGCGAGGCGCGGAAAGCAGGCCTCTCCATGGTGGTAGACATCACCCCGGGGCTCACGGTGATAGGTGATTTCGGCCGGTTGCAGCAGGCCGTGCTCAATCTGCTCACCAACGCCATCAAGTTCAGCCAGCCCGGTGGGCGTATCCATGTGACAAGCTACGCGCACGACGCGCAGCGCGCGCGGGTCGTGGTCGAGGATACCGGCATCGGCATCGATCCCGCCTTCCTTGACCACATCTTCGAGATGTTCAGCCAGGGCGCGGCGGCGACGGGACGCCAGCGCACGGGGATGGGGATCGGCCTGGCGCTGGTCAAATCGATCATCGGGCAGCACAATGGACGCGTGTGGGCCGAGAGTGAAGGCCCCGGCAAGGGCAGCCGCTTTACCATCGAGTTGCCCATCATGCCGAATCCCCCGGAACCAGAAGCCGGCGCGGAAGGGGAGACCCAGCGCCCATCCACCGATGTTGCCCCCGAGTGAAGCGCGCGCGTTGCGCCGCGCCATAGGCACGGGCTCACCGTGCGCGGGCCTGATGACCCGTGCTGTCCGGCCCTAATCGGGGCCAGGAAGCGTGAGCGCGCCGGGGGATCGCGCCCTCCCCTCGTCGAATCAGATCGGGCCGGCCACATTCGCCCGTCACACGAGGGGAAGATACGCATGGACTACATCAACGCGATCAGTAACGACCTGCGCGCGCTGGGCATCCGGAGTGGCGACGTGATCCTCGTCCACTCCTCTCTCCGATCCCTGGGCTTTGTGCCCGGCGGGCCGGAAACGGTGATCCGCGGCCTGCTGGCCGCCGTGGGGGAGGAAGGCACGCTGCTGTTGCCCGCCCTAAGCTACCGGCAGCAGCCGCACCACATCCACGACACCCGCCATTCCCCCTCCAACGTCGGGGCCATTCCAGAACACTTCCGCCTGCGCGAGGGCACGGAGCGCAGCCTCCACCCCACCCACTCTATCTGCGGGGTGGGTCCGGCAGTCGATGCCCTCTTCCAAGACCACCCGCTCGACACGACGCCCTGCGGGCCGCACTCGCCCTTGAACCGGATGATCGACCTCGGCGCGAAGATCGTCATGCTCGGCTGCGGCCTGCGCCCGAACACCACGATGCACGCTCTAGAGGAGTATGTGGTCCCGCCCTATCTCTTCGGGCCAGAGTGCGAGTATACCATCACCGATGCCGAAGGGCGCACCTATCGCAAGGTCTACACGCGCCATGGCTTCCAGGGATGGGCGCAGCGGTATGACCGCGTGCGCGAGTTGCCGCGCACCGATTTCCTCACCGCCGGCTACGTCCTCGAAGCCGAAACCTTCATCCTCGAAACACAGCCGCTGCGTGAGGCCGTCCTGGCGAAGCTGCGCGAGAACCCGCTTTTCTTCGTCGATCGCGTGGCGGCATAGCCCACGGGGCAACACCGCCTATCCGAAAGGAGGTCGCTATGAGACGTTGGACTCTCATCCTCTTTGCCGCGCTCGCGGCGCTC
>DUUU01000381.1 GCA_012841485.1 Armatimonadota bacterium | reverse complement strand
CGGTCATAGGGGCACTGCGGCTCCTGGGCTACGAGAACATCGCGGCAGCAATGCGGTCCATCGCATGGCGACAGGAGGCAGTTCGCCTCGTCTGCGGCTTTGACCCATGATAATCGAAAGGCCCTGTGGCCTGGCCGGGCCGCGCTTGCAAAAGGATTCGGCGTGTGCTATAATACACCCAGACTAATAATCGCGTGATCGCGTTGGCACCGAGGAAGAGTGGGAGTTCTCCCACTCTTTGGTTTTAGGGAGGACTGGTATCGAGTACGCTTGCTATCGGGTTTGGTGCGAGTAGTCGGGAGAGCGCGAGTCGGAGGTACTGGATGGTAACAGCCGAGTTCGTACATGCACTGCGGCAAATTGAAAAAGAGAAGGAGATCCCCCTCGACAAGCTCCTGCCTACAATCGAGGATGCCCTCGTTTCCGCGTATAAGAAGGATTACGGGGGAACAGGGGCGGTTCGCGTGGTGATCGACCAAAACCGGCCAAGCGTGATGGTCTTTGCGGAGCGCGTGGTCGTCGAGCACGTCGAGGAGCCCGCCAACGAGATCTCCCTGGATCAGGCACGCAAGCAGAACCCGAATGCCCAGGTAGGCGACGTGGTTGAGCTCGAGGTGACCCCGGATAACTTCGGGCGCATCGCGGCGCAGACTGCGAAGCAGGTGGTACTCCAGCGGATCCGCGAGGCAGAGCGCGACGCTGTTTTCGACGAGTATCAGAACCGCATCGGCGAGGTGATGACCGGCATCGTGCAGTGGCGCGAGGGCCGCAACGTCTTCGTCAATCTGGGCAAGGTGGAGGCGCTGCTTCCACCCAAGGAGCAGGTCGCTGGCGAGCCGTATCGGTTTGGCGACCGGATCCGCGTCCTGATTCTAGACGTGCGCAAGGCGGCGAAGGCGCCGATGGTGATCGTCTCGCGCACCCACCCGAACCTCCTGCGCCGGCTTTTCGAGATGGAAGTGCCAGAGATCGCCGATCAGATCGTGGAGATCAAGTCGGTGGCGCGTGAAGCGGGCGCGCGCTCGAAGATCGCCGTGGCCTCCAACGATGAGAAAGTGGATCCGGTCGGGGCGTGTGTGGGCCCGCGTGGCTCGCGCGTCCAGAGCGTGGTTCAGGAGCTTTACAACGAGAAGATCGACGTCGTGCGCTGGAGCGACGACATTCGGGAGTACGTCCGCGCCGCGCTCAGCCCGGCGAAGCCTTCCTCGGTGCAGATCACGGATCCCGAGCGCAAATCGATCCTGGTGATTGTGCCGAGCTCACAGCTTTCGCTCGCCATTGGCAGAGAGGGCCAGAATGTTCGCCTCGCTGCCCGGCTGGTGGGCTGGAAGATCGACATCCGTGACGAGGCGCGCCTGGCCGCGGAGCAGGCAGACGCGCAGCAGGCGGCCACGGAGGCCGCCGAGACTGGGAACGAGTAGTCATGGGCGCAGCGTTCGCGCCGGGCGCGTGAGAAGCCATGGCGGAGGAGAGCAAACGCAAGGTATCGATCCGGACGTGTACGGGCTGCGGGCACGAACGCCCGCGCCACGAACTCCTCCGGATCGTGCGCACGCCGGAGGGCCGAATCGTGCCGGATCGAACGGGCAAGCTGCCCGGACGTGGCGCCTACCTTTGTCCCAAACGAGCCTGCGTCGAGCAGGCAATCAGAAGGAAGCGGTTGGCGAGAGCATTGCGCAACGCGGTCCCGGAAGAGGTTATGATGCAGGTGGAGCAGTGGCTCGATGGTTAGGCGTGACTGGGTGGCCCCGCGCCAAGGAGCGGCAGGGCATCGGTCGGTGCAATGTACAAGGAGGGTTTCGCCTATGAAATCCTGACCATCCAGCCACCCGCCATGAGTGAAGCAGAAACTGGGGGGTGGTTTTCAGTTGGCTCAAACAAGAGTAGTAGATCTCGCAAAGGAATTGCACGTGCAGCCCAAGGAGGTAGTCTCCGCGCTTTCGGAGATGGGCATTCACCTCCGCAACTACCAGGCAGTGACCCTGGATGATGCGACCGCAAATGCACTGCGCAAGATTGTCCTCAACCGCCTTGAAGCGGAGCGCGCGGCCGCTGCGGCTGCCGCTGCCGCTAGTCCCGCTGCGCCCGCAACAACAGCGGCAGCGCCTCCAAAGAAACCCGCCGAGAAGAAACCCGCCGAAAAAACAAAGCGCCCACCCGCGCCCACGCCGCCTGCTGCAGAGGCTAAGCCGGCGTCTCCCGCGCCCGCTCCAGAGGTCAAAGAGATTGAACTCGGCGACGCGATCACCGTTCGTGATCTGGCCGAGAAGCTGAAGACCGAGGCCTCCGACGTCATCACGCGCCTGGTTTCGATGGGCCACCTGGCGACGGTCACCCAGACGCTCTCCCGAGACATCGCCGCGAAGGTGGCCAAGCAGTACGGCTACTCCATCAAGGCGGCCAAGGCCCCCGCGCCCGCCGCGGAGGCACCACGCCGGCACACCGTGCAGCGCCGCGTCGTCTCGCGCCCGCTGCAGCCGCGCCCGCCGGTGGTGACGATCCTCGGACACGTGGACCACGGGAAGACAACGCTGCTGGACGCGATCCGCAAGACGGATGTGGTCTCGCGAGAGTTCGGCGGCATCACCCAGCACATCGGCGCCTATCAGACGGAGATCCAGGCCCAGGATGGCCCGAAGCGGATCACCTTCATTGACACGCCCGGGCATGCCGCGTTCACGCAGATGCGCGCGCGTGGCGCGCAGGTGACGGATATCGTCATCCTCGTGGTGGCGGCCGATGACGGCATTATGCCCCAGACGGTCGAGGCGATCAACCACGCCCGCGCGGCCAAAGTGCCGATCATCGTGGCCATCAACAAGGTGGATAAGGAGGATGCCGACGCCACACGCACGAAGCAGCAGCTCATGGAGCACGGCCTCGTGCCCGAGGAATGGGGCGGGGATACCATCGTCGTCGAGATCTCGGCGCTGGCGAAGCTGGGGATCGACGACCTTCTGGAGATGATCACCCTGGTCGCAGAGATGGAGGAGCTGCGCGCGGATCCGGGCGCGGCCGTGGCCGGCACGGTCATCGAGGCAAGGGTCGAAAAGGGCCGTGGCCCCGTGGCGACGGTGCTCGTGCAGGAAGGCACCCTGAAGGCGGGCGATATCGTCGTTGCCAACACGTCCTGGGGTCGCCTGCGCGCCATGTCCGACGACCGCGGCCGCCGGATCAACAAGGCGGGCCCTGCCACCCCGGTCGAGATCATCGGGCTCAACTCTGCGCCGATGGCGGGCGACCGCATTGAGGTGGTCAAGGATGAGCGCGAGGCCCGCGATATCACGGATTCGCGCATCCAGGCAGAGCGCGAGCATCGGGCGGAGGAAGCCCGCCCGCGGGTTTCGCTGCAGGATCTCTTCAAGCAGATGGAGGCCGGCGAGGTCAAGGAGCTGAACCTGATCATCAAGGCGGACGTGCAGGGATCGGTGGAGGTCCTGCGCGAGTCGATGAACCAGGTGGGTTCCGAAGGTGATGAGGTGCGCCTGGAGTTGCTCCACGCGGGCGTCGGCAACATCGGCGAATCGGATATCATGCTGGCGAGCGCGTCCAACGCGGTCGTGATCGGCTTCAACGTCCGCCTGGATCCCAAAGCGCGCCGCCTTGCCGAGAACGAAGGCATCGATGTCCGCCTCTATAACGTCATTTACGAGTTGATGGATGACGTGCGCGCGGCCATGAAGGGCATGCTCGCCCCCGTCTTCACCGAGCGCATTCTGGGCACGGCCGAGGTGCGCGCCACCTTCCGCTCGCCCCGCGGCGCCATCGCAGGGTGCATGGTCACCGAGGGCGTGGTCCGACGCGGCTCCGAGGTGCGCGTGTTGCGCGGCAAGGAGACCGTCTTCACCGGGAAGCTCTCTTCGCTGCGCCACGTCAAAGACGACGTCCGCGAGATGGCGGCCGGCTTCGAATGCGGTATCATGCTGGATGGTTTCTCCGACTATCAGGAAGGGGATATCATACAGTCGTACGTGGTGGAGGAGGTCCACCGCGCCTGAGAGGGCGCCGGAAATGGCGTATCGGCCGAGCGCGGCGCGGGGCGTGTTGCCTGGCCGCGCTCGGCGGGCACTCGGGGCCGTTTCGCGGGAGAGAGGATGATCGTCGGCATCGCCCGGATCGAGTTGATGATTCCGGAGAGCAACTCGCTCAAGGAACGGCGCCAGGTGGTCAGGAGCTTGGTCGGCCATCTGCAGAACAAGTTCCACATCTCGGTCGCCGAGGTGGACGACCCGCAGGTGTGGCGGCGCGCCAACATTGGCGTCGCGCTTGTCGGCACCGATACGGCGTTTGTCAACCGGGTTCTCGACAAAGTGGTCGATGCCGTGCGGGGCGACCCGCGCGTGTCGATCATTGACTATGAGATTGAGATGCTGTGAGGGGTTCGCGCCCGGCCAGGCCGGGGCCCGAACCCGTGGTAAGGGGAGAGCGTGGCAACTACGAGGCAGCGTCGGGTAGCCGAGCTGATCAAGGAGCAAGTCGGCCAGATCATCCAGCATGAGGTCAGCGACCCGCGCATCGGATTCGCCACCGTAACCGATGCAGAGGTGACCGCGGATCTTCGAGAGGCGCGGATCTACGTCAGCGTTCTGGGCGATCCGGATCAGGCACAGGAAAGCATTGCCGCGCTGCAGCGAGCGGCCGGCTACATCCGGCGGCTCCTGGGGCGCCGCGTCGATCTGCGCGTCATTCCGGAACTCACCTTCGCGCACGACCGTTCTCTGGAACGGGGCTCGCGCGTGCTCCAGCTCCTGCAGGAGCTGGAGGAGGAGCAATCCCGGAAGGCAGAGGCGGAATGATCGGAGATCCCCTGGAGGCGGCCGCGGTCGCGTTGCGCTCCGCGGCGAAGGTCTTGCTGGCCTGTCACGTCAACCCGGATGGCGATACCATGGGCAGCGCCCTGGCCCTGGGTCTGGCGCTTCGCCCTGCCGGCAAAGAGGTGACCCTCGCTTGCGCGGATGAGGTGCCCCTCCCCTATCGTTTCATGCCGGGGTCCGACTCTTTCCTCCGCGCCGTTCCCGAAGAGGCGTTGGATGTCGCCGTCGCGCTGGATTGCGATGGCGAGCGCCGCCTGGGCGCCCTCGCGCCCGCGGTGCGCCGCGCTCCCTGCGTGATTGAGATCGACCACCACACCGGCACCGACCGCTTTGGCGATATCGTGGCGGTAGACTCGACCGCAGCCGCCACCTCGGTCCTCGTCTACGAGCTGATCCGCCTCCTGGCACGGCCAATCACGCCCGATATCGCCACCAACCTCTTCGTCGGGATCATGACCGACACAGGATCCTTCCGCTTTGCGAACACGCGAGCGCGCTCCTTGCGCATTGCCGCCGAGCTTGTGGATTGCGGCGCGGATCCCTACCGGATTGCGGACCACGTCTATGAAACCCGCTCCTACGCGGCCACACATCTCCTGGGCCGGGCGCTCAGCTCGCTGAAACTCCACGAAGAGGGCCGGATCGCCACGGCACGCCTGACCGCGGAAGACTTCGAGAGCGCGGGCGCCAGCGATGCCGAAACGGAGGGCATCGTCAACCACCTGCGGGCCATCGCGGGCGTGCAGATCGCCCTCCTCCTCCGTGAGGTCAACGGCAAGGTGCGCATCAGCCTTCGCTCGCGCGAGCCGGTCGATGTCGCCGAGATCGCGCGCGAGTTCGGTGGCGGCGGCCATCGCGCGGCGGCCGGATGCACCATCGCCCTGCCCATCGCTCAGGCGGAGGATCGCCTGCTGGCTGCAGCCCGACGGGGGCTTCAGCGGGCACACTCCACCCCCTGCCCATAGGCTTCCCATGGATGGCATCCTGATCCTCCACAAGCCGGTCGGACCGACTTCACACGATATGGTCGCGCGCGTGCGCCGGTTGTTGCACACGCGCCGTGTTGGGCACGCGGGCACCCTGGACCCGCCAGCGGAAGGCGTGCTCGTCCTCTTCATCGGGCGTGCCACCCGCCTGATCGAGTATACCGCCGACGCCGAAAAGGAGTACATCGCCGAGTGCTGCTTCGGCGCCGCCACCGACACCCTGGATGCCAGCGGGACGGTGACCGCCACGGCCGATGCCTCGGGGCTGACGCGCGAGGCAGTCGAGGAGGTGTTGCCCCGCTTCCGAGGCGCCATTCAGCAGATTCCCCCGATGTACTCCGCGATCCACCACCAGGGACAGCGGCTCTATGAACTGGCGCGCCGCGGCAAAGAGGTGGAACGCCCACCCCGCGACGTGGTGATCCATCAGCTCGAGTTGCAGTCGTTCCAGCCGGGCAGCGCAGCACGGGCCCGGCTCCGGGTCGTCTGCTCCAAGGGAACCTACATCCGCACGCTCTGTGCCGATTTCGGCGAGGCGCTTGGCCTCCCCTCGCACATGAGCGCGCTCACGCGAACCCGCGTGGGCCCGTTCCGGATTGAAGACGCCGTGAGCCTGGAGGCGCTGGCAGAAGCCGTTGCCGGGTCCGAGAGTCTGGGCGGCCATCCCCGGCCCGGCGTGCTGCGCCCGCCGGGCGCGGCTGTGGCGCACCTGCCGTGCGAGCGGGTGAAGGAAGACGCCCTGGCGCGCGTGCGTCATGGAAACGCCGTTCCCGTGCCCGCTCCCGCGAAGGAGGAACAACCGGTTCGCATTGAGAATAGCGAAGGCGAGCTGGTTGGGATCGGGCACTACGAGCGTGTTGCCGGCGGGTGGCGCCTGCGACCAGATAAGGTTCTGTAGTGGTCCTCCCCCTTGGGCGGGCGCCCGCCCCTGTAGAGTGAGCCGGACATTGCCGATAATAGCACTAGAAAACCAGAGTTGGCCGGCACCCGCCTGTGCATGATGGCGGGCCCGTTCCAGCGTCTCGCGGCAAGGATGTTTGCGGGCCAGCGCAGGTTCTGCCCACAACACCCCGCACTTGTCGCGCCGTGAAGCTGACAGTAAAGCCCATCTCCCCGGGGCCATCCCCCCGGGCACTACCGCCTGCTTGGAGGAGAAGTTCATGAATTCTGCCCTGCGTCGTCGGATAGCCCTCGGCATTTGCCTGACTGGCTGCGCCACGTTTCTGCTTGCCGGACCCCAATCGGGCCACGCTGCGCCTGCCAAACGCGCGGCCGCGAAGCCAGCCGCGAAGCCGGCCGCCGAGGTCACGATCAAGAGTAAGGTCTCTTCGTTCACTAACAGCGTCCTTCTGCTCACCAACGGGAAGAGGTTCCGGCTGGATCCGATCAAGACAGCCGTGATGACGCGCCGTGGCAAGACGCCGCCCACGCAGTGGCGCGCAGTGATCTTGCCAGGGGACGAGGTTACAGTCGTCTACGACTCGAAGAAGGCCATCACTCGTTCCGTGAGCATCGCGCCCCCATACCAGCTCCCCAACGGGGAGTACGAGGTGCTTGGACAGACGACCTACCTCTACAGCAACCCGAGCAATCCCGCGGAAGAGGGCAAGGAAGTGCCCCTCCTGTGGGTCAAGTCTACCGACCCGAGCAAGAAGGCGCGCTACGTGGTGGAGTTGAACGACGCGACCGCGCTGCTCGGTGACGGCATCGAAGCGGGCACGACCGGCAGCCAGGCCATCAAGCAGATGCTGCAGCCCAAGAGCATCATCCAGGTCCTGATGTTCAGCTCGATACACCCCACGGTGGACAAGTATGGCGATCCCGAAAGCCCGACCCCGGTGAACGGCGTGGTGAAGCAGATCAAAGTCACGCAGGCGCCAGAGGCCACCGCGAACTGAGGAGTCTCCCTGCTGTCCAATAGCGACGCGGGTGGCGTCCCGTTGTGATGCGGTCTTCCGGGGCTTTGGCCCGGCGTCGGATGCTCAGAGCCCCGGGTTCAGGCCTCTGCGCAGGCCTGAACCGTAGCCATCATCCCATCCAAACGAAGGGGTGGGGCGAGCAAAGGTGAGCTTGCCCCACCCCTTCGGCCATTTCCACGCAATCTCAGGGGGGCCCGTCTTGCTCGGGCCGGAGCCGCTCGGCGAGGCGCGGATCCAGCATGGTGAAACGGAGGCCAGCGCGCGCCTGATGGGGATCCACCCACACCTTTTCCGCCTGGCATTGATAGGTCTCTCCGCTCTCCGGATCCGCCAGTTCAATCTCAACGCATTCGGGGAGCTCCATGGCATCGGTAATATGGATGGCGAGGCCGCCGCGGCTAATGTCATCCACATAGTGCCACCGCCAACCCACTCGCCCGCGAAAGCGCACCAGCATCACCGAGATGAAGCGAGGGTGCAGGCGCCGGTCGTGAGGAGGCGGGCCGGCCTCGTCGAGATCCAGCGTCTCCCCGAAGGACCATGCCTGCGTAGTCGGCCGGCGCACGCGGCGCAACTTGGCGATGACATCCGCGATGGCGCCGCCCGCATCCGCGATTCGCTGGACGAATTGATGGGTCTCCGCGTCGGCCTCATCCAGGGAGCCGCTGAGAAGTTCGGCATAGCCAAGGATGACCTGCAGCGGGTTGTTGATGCGGTCCTGGATCGTCTCTATGGTCTGCAGCATCCCGAGGAGCTGTGCCGTCCGAAGGCGCTCGTCGCGGAGTTCTGCCTCGAGGCGGCGATGCTCCACGGCGCGCGTGACGAGATCGAGGAACTCCCGTGAGCGAACCGGACGGACCACATAACCGAAGACACAGAGGTTGGCAACCGCGATGACGCTCTCCACGGTGGGCGCGGAGGCAACCACCACGCAGGGAAGGTCACGGTCGCGGCGCTGCAACTCGCGGATGCAATCGCCGCCAGGCATATCCGGAAGCATGCTCGAGATGACCGCAGCGGCATAGGTGTGGGTAGAAACGAGCGCCCCAGCCTCCGCTCCGGATCCCGCGGGGCACGGCGTGAATCCAGCCCCTTCAAGTAGTTGGCCCAATTCTGCCGCGGCGCTCTCTGGCCAGTCGACGACGAGGATATCCCTCAGGGCATGATCTTTAGGCATTCCTGCATCCTGATGCTGCCCGGCGGTGGCCCCCCCGCCGCAGCCGCGCTTTCTACTCTCTTGTTCCGTGTGGTGGCAGCACTTCCTCTTGCTGGGATTGCCCGACTGCGAAGGAGATGGTATAATGCGGTATCGGCGCCCGGCCCCGCCTGAGCAGGTGGCTGCCGGTTCGCGCGACACCACATGGAGATGGGGAGAAGCGATGCCAGGAAAGGGCAGGAGACTGCTTGTCACCGGAGCCGCGGGCTTCATGGGCTCGCACCTTGTAGATGCTCTCGTTGCCGAAGGGCATACGGTCTTCGGCGTAGACGATATGTCGGGCGGATATTGGCGGAATATTCACCCGCAGAGCGAGTTCACCGTGCTGGACCTGCGCCACCGCGAGGCAACGGACGCCTATCTCCGCAAGGTGCGTCCCGAGATCATCTTCCACATGGCGGCAGACGCCACGGAGGGGCGCAGCCAGTTCACCCCCTTGAGCAGCACCGAGCGAAACTACCTTGCCTATCTCAACGTGCTGGTGCCGGCGATCCGTGAAGGAATGCGCAAGATGGTGCTCATCTCCTCGATGAGCGTTTATGGCGCGCAGCCAGCCCCCTTCCACGAGGATCTGCCGCGCCAGCCCGAGGATGTCTACGCGATTGCCAAAGCCGCGATGGAACGCGCGACCGAGATCCTCTCTGAGGTACACGGGTTCCAGTATACCATCATCCGGCCGCATAATGTTTACGGAGAGCGCCAGAATATTGCGGATCCTTACCGCAACGTCATCGGCATCTTTATCAACCGCCTGCTTGCCGGCAAGCCCTTCTTCATCTACGGCGATGGCGAGCAGAAGCGCGCCTTCTCTCACATCGACGACTTCACGCCCTACACGGTGCGCGCCGGCTTCGACGATGTCGCCAACGGGCAGATCTTCAACATCGGCCCGCGGGAAGAGTACTCCATCAACGAGGTAGCACGCCTGGTGCTGAAGCACTTCGGCTATGACCCGGACAACCCACCGCCGGAGGTGAAACCGCTCTACCACCCGCCCCGTCCCAAGGAGGTGAAGGAGGCCTACTGCACCCTCGACAAGGCGCAGCGCCTTCTTGGCTACCGAACGACGGTCTCCATTGATGAGGGCATCCGGCGCATGGTGGCCTGGGCCAAGGATCTGGGCCCGCAACCGATGCGCTACCTGAAGGATGGCCTGGAGCTGACCTCTGAAAACACGCCGGCCACCTGGGTAAAGCAGATGATGTAGCAAGGGCGTGTCGTGTCCCCCCGGGTGCCCACCCAGGGGGACATTGCGAGAAGAGCGTTTCCCACGAGTGGGGAATCCACTCGATGCCGGCACGGCTCGCGGCGAGAGCGCGCGAAGAGCATCGCCGCTTTGGCCGGCAATCCTGGGAAGCGGCGCTCACTCGTGGATCCGGTAGAGGAACCACTCGCCGGTGACACGGTCGCGGTAGATATCGTAATGTCCCCGGTCGCACTGCACGCGGTAGAAGTCTTTTTCGTGCTCGCCCTCCCACCAGTATCCGGTCTCGCGCCAGAAGTTGAGGAGCTGGCGCACACGCGTGCCCCGGCCGCCCCAGAACAGCCAGTTGGGCCGCTTTCCACGCGTCGTGACCCGAATGGGGATGTGGCGTATCTTCGCCATCGCCTACCAACCTTCGCGCGCGACACGGTCGAGAAAACGCGGCCGGCGACTTGTCCAGAGATGGCAGCCGGGCGCGACCATCGCCGGCCCGTAACGGGCCGCCAGGAGCGAGAGCACATGCCCCAGGCGGCGGTCGCGCTCCCGGCGCGCCGCCGCGGATGCATCCTCCATCTCCGGGAAGAGAGAGCCTTGAAACGCCTCGCCCTGGGTGATCTCCTCTGCAGTCGCCGTCATTTCGAGCGGCGGCTCCTGCGGCGATAGCTTTCTGAAGAGGCGCAGGAGCACCTGGTAAAGCTCCCGAGGGCTGCTTACCGGCGCAGGGAGGCGCACCGCTGCCTGCGCTGTCTCTCCCTCGCGAAAGGAGAGGCAGAGGCGGTGAAGGCGCGCCTGCTCGCGCGTCACCTTCAGCTGGTTCGCGATTCCGAACGCGAGGTGCGCCAGGTACTGCCCGGCCGCCTCTTCCGTCTCCGGCGGGTGCTCGCACTCCACGCGCGCATCGACACGCGGTGGCGGGTAGGCCGGACGCACGGGCGTAGGGTCAAAGCCCTGTGCCAGTTGGATCAGCTTCTCCCCCTCCCTTCCAAAGCGCCGCCACAGCATTCCCGGTGGAAGCGCGCATACCGCGCCGAAGGTAGCCACGCCACGCAACTCCAACCATTCGACCATCTCGCGCGAGAGCACCCCTTTCAGGCATGATAGGGGAAGCGGCGCCAGGAATTCGCTTTCACCCCCCGGAGGTACCAATCGTCCCATCGGCGCCGCCAGCGCGGCCACCAGCCGGCTGCGACCACATCCAACGACGCAGGCAAACCCCGTCTCCTGCGGAATGCGCCGCGCCAACGCCCCCGCGACCCTCTCCGGGGATCCATAGAGTGCCCCGCAACCCGCCACGTCCAGGAAAACCCGCGCCGGCGTCTCGGGATCGACCAGGGGGGTGTAGGACGCGCACAGGTCGAGGATCGGCCGGGCATACTCCAGGTAAACCTCATCCACCGCAGGCACGAAGGTCGCGTCCGGGAACCACCGGCGTGCCTCGCGCACGCGCATTCCCGGCCGCAAACCGGCCGCCACCGCCTCGGGCGATGCATCCAGCACCCGGCCCTCGCGCGTCACTGCCACCCGCGCCGGTGCCGCCTCGCCCATCTGCAGGCACGCCACCCGGGCATAGAAATGCTCGAGCTGCATGCACAGGATCACTTGCCGTCGCATCAGTACTCCAAGGGCTTAGTGTGCAAACTCACGTTTGCCATTATTATAGAAACCCGCCCATCCCCTGTCAAGGCACAGAGCGCCGGCGCGATTGATTTGCCACCGTTTGACACCCGCCTACTTCTGGAACGGGAATGCATCGCCCGTCCGGGGAGGATTCGCGCGCATGGGCTCCGAAGCAGTCCATCAGCAAGGCCCAATCATCTCATCAGTCATCGACCGTTCGCAAGGAGGAAAGGTCGAATGAACAGGTAGCTGGCGGCACAAGCGAGTGCGTGATCCTGCCGCCTGGCCATCTGATAGTTCCCGCCTACGCACTCGCGCACTCCACGGAGTGACCGGCCAGCCCGCAGCGGATGGAGTAGAAAGGGGCTAGAGATGAAAACGCACCAGCATGCGCAACAGGGAGGCTTTACCCTCATCGAGCTGCTCGTGGTTATCGCCATCATCGCCATCCTGGCGGCGATCCTCTTCCCAGTCTTCGCCCGGGCGCGTGAAAACGCGCGAAAGGCCACCTGCCAATCGAACATCAACCAGCTCAACAAGGGCATCCTGATGTACGTTCAGGACTATGATGAGCGCCTGCCAACCCGCTACGATGGCAAAGCTCAGTGGAAAGACCAGATCATGCCCTACGTCAAGAACACGGACGCCCTGAGATGCCCCAGCACCAAGCAGTACTCCATCGGCTGGGCCCAGGGCTACCTCGATAGGGTCACGATGGCCCAGATCCAGTCTCCCGCCGAAACGGTGATCCTCTGCGATGCCGGAATGGTGAACACCAACAGCGGCAGCAAGGCCTACGACTGGCACTTCAACATCCCAAGCCACTTCGGAAACCCGCCTTTGCCACCGACGGATGAGGTTGATGGCATTCCTCTCCCCGGCGATACGCCCTATCAGGGCCGACCCCGTCCCCTGCACATGGATGGCTGCAACGTCGGTTTCGTAGATGGGCACGTGAAGTGGATGAAGACCACGCAGTTTTACTACGGCCAAAACCCCACGGACAAGTGGTTTGATCTGAACTGAACGCGGGCGAGCACCCAAAGCAGTAAGGCCGGAGAGTGAGCGCAGGGAGTGACGGAGTCGCCATCCTCTGCCAGGGCGTCGAAGCGGAGCTCCGCGTCGAGCAGGGCGAAGGCCAGGGCAGCCACCTCCAGGCCGGCGATGACGCCCTCCTGCTTCGCCACGATCTCCGCG
>DUUU01000380.1 GCA_012841485.1 Armatimonadota bacterium | reverse complement strand
CCCTCTGTCAGCCGGGCCGGCCGGTTGCCTTGTGCGCCTGAACGCCGAGGGGGGCCGCGCCCGACGCGATGGGGCTGGCTCCAAAGGGAACCAGCCGCCCATCTCGCGCGTCCCTCACAGTGTGGGCGCGGTCAGGAGATCCGCCTGTGCCGCGCCGGGAGGGTAGATCGAAGTGGAGATACCCGAGGAGAGCAGCAGACGGCATGTGGCAGCCCGACGGCGGGTGTTGTTCGCGCTGATGGTGGCGCTGCTTCTGTTCATAGGATGGCTTGCGGGCACCGTTGTCCGCGAAACACTCGCCCAGCATGATCCGAGGCGAACGGACCATTCCAGCGCGGTGCCACAAACCCCTGGTTGAGGGAGTAGCCAGGCGCCCGGGACGGCGCCCCTTGCCACCACTGGGTCGGAGACGCCGGCCACTACCGAAGGAATGGAGGAGGGCACATCCGGCTGCGAAAGTGCGCCGGCGCCCGATGGGAGCACCAACCCCAAGACGAGCGAGCCGGTCGAGCATTAGCTCACCCCGTCTGAGCGCCGGACTCCGAGGCAATCGTTCAGGAGCGTTTGCCTCCCGGTGGAATACCCACGGGTGGGCGAGCTGTCTTGGAGTGCCGGCGTCAGACGGTCTGCCTCAACCGTCCTTCCCCCTCCTCGCGCGCGGGCAGGGTTCCAGCGCCGTGCCGGGCATCACCCGGCGGTGGTCCGGTTCGGCCGTAACAGCCTGGGAGCGGCTGTCAACAGCACGGCAGGTTCGGCTCTCCACACACCGGGAGATCCTTCCAGGCGTGGTCCGATAGGGCACTCCAAGCGGGTGTCCGGCTCTCGTCAAGGACGCGCCGGAGGGCGTCCAGATCGACCGGCTTCACCAGGTGATGTTCGAAGCCGGCCGCTATTGCCCGCTCCCGATCCTCATCTTGCCCGTAGCCTGTGACGGCCACAAGCATCGTACCTTCGAGCGCCGGCTCCTGGCGCAGGCGACGGGCAACGGCGTAGCCATCCATTCCGGGCATGCCGATATCGAGCAGGATAATATCAGGCTCTTCGCTGAGCGCATGCTCGATGGCACTCGGCCCGTCGTCGGCGGTGAACACCCAATGCCCCTCCTCTTCCAGGAGCGCGGCGAGCATCTCGGCGGCATCCGTATTGTCATCGGCTATTAGGATGCGCCGCGGCGCGAGCGGCGGTCGTGGCTCAGAACGCCAGTCGCGGTGCGCCATCCCTACCCCGGCCAGGGGCAACCACACGACGAATTCGCTCCCTCGGCCAAGCCCCTCGCTACGGGCCTCGACTCGCCCGCCGTGCATCGCCACGAGCCGCTGGACCATCGTGAGCCCGATGCCCAGGCCTCCGTGTCGCCGGTCCGGCGTCTGCTCCCCTTGCACGAAGAGATCAAAGATGGAAGGGAGCACCTTCGGAGCGATACCGACGCCGTTATCACGGACGCGGATGGCGACTTCACTCCCATACCGCTGCGCCGAGAAGTGTATCTCGCCGCCAGGGGGCGTATACTTCGCCGCGTTGCTCAAGAGGTTGGATACCGCCTGGGCCAGGCGGACGGGATCCGCATCGAGGACGAGCGTCTCTCTGGGAATAGCAACGAATACCTGGTGCCCGCGGTCCTCCAGTATCGGGCGAGCACTCTCGAGAGCACTCTCAAGCACCGGAGCAAGCGCCAGGGTTTCCTTCTTCAGGACGATCTTGCCCTCGGTGATGCGCGAGATATCGAGGAGGTCGTCTAGCATCCGCGCCGTGTGCTGCGCCTGGCGCGCCGTGGCGTTCTGAGCGCGCTGCAGCACCGGATCCGATGGCCGGCGCGCCTGCATCAGCTGGACCGCGCTGCAGATGGCAGCGAGCGGGTTGCGCAGTTCGTGGGCCAGCATCGCCAGGAACTCATCCTTGCGCCGGTCAGCAGCGAGCAGGCGCTCCTCGCTCCTGCTCAGCGCCTGATGTGCCTTGTGCAGCTGATCGTTGGCGGCACGCAGCTCCCGATTGGCCACCTGCAGCTCGCGATTCGCCGCCTGCAGCTCCTCATTGGCCGCGGCAAGCCGTGCCTCGCTCTCGCGCAGCGCCTGCTCCGTCTTCTGATGGTGGGCACTCTCGATCATCTGCCACCGGCCGGAACGCTTGATCAACGCGAACTCGTGATTGGCGACCACGTCGATGATCTCGGCGGCGCTGCACTTGCTCACGCAGTAGGTGCACACCCCCAAGATGCGGTGAGCACCGATGACCTCATTGAGCGCCTCCTCATAGTGGGCAAAATCTTCCCAATCGGCGCTCTCCAGCCAGAATGTGTTGCCAGACAGTCGCAGGCCATGGAACCCTCGCTCCCGCGCCGCCACGAGCTTATCCACCCAGCCGCGGAGCACCGTATCGACATCAAGACGGCCGCCCGGGGTATACCACTCGCGGCAATCCAGAATCTCCAGTTGCCCCCTCGCGATACGACGTTCGAGGTCAGGAACCGCTCTCCGCAGAGCTGTCCTGGCCTGCTCTACCTGGAGAGGAGCGCACGCAATCCACAGACAGTATTCATTGCCCATCAGTCCCTCGCGGAAGTAAGGTACGAGGGTCTCAACCAGGTCATCACCCGTATCGTAGAACTGGCAGAAGTGGGTGCCCCACGGAACGCTGCCAACCACATCAATGCCGGAGGGTCTCATCCTTAGCTCCCTGCCTCACGATTCACCGGAGTCCAATGACATTGGTCTGGACAAACATCCTCCGTGTTCTGCCTGGAGATGCGATCTCCTGTCGGTGAGGGAGTAGCCTGGGGGTCTCGGAAGGATGAGCAGCACGCCTGCGAATCCCGGAGCGATCCACATGCAGCGGTCACACGATCTGATCCTGCCCCGGCCCGAGTGGCGGCTCAGGTCGCACGACGGGCTCAGTAGGAGCTACTGATGAGCATGTCAAACTGCTTGCCGGAGTGTATCTCCAGGTATTGTAGCAACTCCTTCAGCGGCGCCACTTCACGCGCCTGGCGCACGTACTCGTCCCAGTCGAGAGGCATGCCCTGCCCGCTGACGCCTACCTCGAAGTGGTACATCCCGATGGTGGTCTCGTGCCAGGCGTCGGGGATTGAAAACGGCCCAACAGTCATATCCACCAGGTCAGGAATAAAGCCCTCTCGCAGCTCCTTAGGAATGGCGCTGAGTGCATCCCGGATCCTGTGGCTGTATGGCCCAAACGGAAGCCCGTAGTAGCATACACATGGCCGGTGCCTCTTGCACAGGGCCATCGCGCCGGCCAGATCGATGCCGCTGTACTCCTCGAAGACCGGGCTATCGATCACCTCCTCGGCGTTCTCCCAGAGAAGGAGCTCTGAATACCCCGCGACCCACTGCAACTGGGTTGCCTCGCAGTGTTGGAAAAGCGCCTCGAGGAAGGCGTCATCCGGCTGCCAGACCGGATCTGAGGCGGGCACCAAACGCAGTCTCGTGTATGCTCCCATGCTCTCATCCTCCGCCATCCGGAAGCGTGCGGCCGTGCCCATCTCGCCCGGGCTTGTTCGCCAGCGCTCGGGGATCGGCCTGGCCGCGGCCGGCCTACTGGTTGGCGGGGTTCCAGGCGCCGTATTGCGCGGGCGCCGGCTTCCTCGCCTCCGCCACCATCTGCAGCGACGGCAGCCACTTGGAGTGCCCGTCCGCGAAGACCACGTTGACCCCGCCGGCGTGCCGCCCGTTCTCATAGTCGCTCGCCTTAAAGTCGGTCATCTCTGCCGGCTTGGCGATGCCTGCCGCGCCGCCTCCGGGAAGGTAGACCTGCCAGTGGGGCGAGAGGACGTAGTTCGAACCGAGGTAGTTGAAGCCGGCATCCATCAAGAGGTAGGTGGACGCGGGCGCGGGGATCTCTGTCAGGCGAGAGCTGGTCCACGTGTAGGGCGGCATGATAGCGGAGTTCACGCCGTAGTGCCCTTCGCGAGGGGCATGGGCCCACGAACGGTCGCCGTTCGGGCAGACGGCGAGCTGGGAGGCACTCTTGCCGCCGCTGATGTAGGGGGCGACAAACTGCGGCCAGAACTCCCAACCCGGGTACCAGTAGCCATCGGGCGGTGGCGTCGGGATCCCGGTGGTGGCGCAGCTCGGGCAGAACGTCTCGTCGTAGTCCTGGGCGTATTGGAGCATCCCCATGCCAAGCTGTTTCAGGTTGGAGAGGCAGTTGGTCTTGCGCGCGTTCTCCCGCGCCCGTGCGAACACCGGGAAGAGGATCGCTGCCAGGATGGCGATAATGGCGATCACGACTAGCAGTTCGATCAAGGTAAAGCCGGTATGCTTTCGTTTCATCGCTGGAATCCTTTCTCGAACACGCGCCCGTGCTGGTGGCGCTGCCCCTCACGCTACCAGATTATACCACAAATACCGTCCCCATGTGCAATCTCACGGATGGTCCGATGGCCCTTTGCCTGGTGTGCACTCATTCCGGGCAACCCTATCCACCAGGCAAGCGCATGTGGTGTCACTCTCTGACGTAACCGGGGGTAGAGGCCCGGCGTGAGATCCTCACCCGCTCGCCGCCGACTTCGGCGGGGCATCCGGTCACCCCACACTTCTCCAGGACCGCTGTTCGCCCGTCCATGGCGGCACACCGAGTGATGCGCTGCTGCTCTTGTGTGCCGCATGGCATCTCTGGCATGCATGGGGGTCTATCCGTGTTGCACCCGGCGGCCGGCCGTCTGGAGAATCAAGAAGGCCAGACCACGAGATGCTGTGATCTGGCCTCGCTTAGAGCCCTACCTATTGGAGGCGTGGACCGGAATCGAACCGGTGAATAACGGTTTTGCAGACCGCTCCCTTAGCCACTTGGGTACCACGCCAGAGTGGATACACCGCTCCGTCACAGAATGGCGTATCCCTTTGGAGCGGGCGATGGGACTCGAACCCACGGCATTCTGCTTGGGAAGCAGACGCTCTACCACTGAGCTACGCCCGCGTAACCGCCTTCATTATAGCATACCCTGCCACTTGGTGCAATAGGGAATCTGAACTCCGTTTGCCAGATGCCCCGCGATGTTGGAGCAAGGCCCGGCAACGCGTGTTCTCGGGCCCCCGCTACGCCTCCTCGGAGCCGTCAGGGCTCTCCTGCCGTCACCAGCACCCGGCTTGCCAGCATGAGACAACTCACCACGCACAACAGCACGCCCGTGCCGATGAGCAGCCATTCGATGCGCATGAGGTCGGCGACCGGCCCGAACAAAAGCATTGCGAGCGGCGCCATGCTGGTCACCACTCCTATCACGCCGAAGACCCGGCCCAGGTAATCCCCCTCGATCCTCTGTTGCAGCAGCACCGTGAAGGGCGTGTTGAAGAGCGGAACGGCCAGCCCCATCACCCCCACGAAGGAGAGGTAGAGCCAGAAGAGGGGGACCACCCCCAGCGCTACGGCGCTCGCGCCGACGATCAGGTTCGAGAGGACCATCGTGTGTACCTTGTTCCGGAAGCCGCCCCAGGCGGCCATGACGCATCCCCCCACGATCATGCCACCCGAATAGGCGATCTCCAGCGCGGTCAGGCGCCACACGTCCTCGCCGAAACTCCGCGCCACCTGCAACGGCGTCAGAAACGCGGTGGGCGCGATCAGGATGAAGAACGCCGCGTTGAAGAGGCAGATCCGCTTCACGAAGCCGTGGCTCATCACATAGGAGAGGCCCGCGCGCATATCGGCAAAATAGGTGCCCGCCTGCTCGCCCTGAGCCCTGGTATGGGAGGGCACCTTCACCAGCCCCAGCAGGATCGAGACGGCGATGAGGGCCGTAACCACATCGATGAAGAAGATTGTCTCGATTCCGGTCATCGCCAGCAGCGCGCCACTCAGCATCGGAGAGATCAGCATCACCGCGGATTGGATGCTGGTGTTGGTGGCGTTCACCTGGGTGAGCTTCTCCTGTGGCACGAACTGCGGCAGGAACGCACCGATGGCGGGCGCCTGGACTCCCGAGCCCAACGCGCGTATGCCCGAGACCACGAAGAGCAGCCAGACCGCCTCGTACCCCATCCAAAACAGGATGGCCAGGATGAGCGTCGCCACGGCGATCATGGAATCTGACAGGACGATCAGCATTTTCCGGTCGTAGAGGTCGGCCCATACCCCCGCAAAGGGAGAGAGAAGAACCGTCGGCAGAAACCCGCAGATGACTGCGAGGGTCATCATCACGCCCGACTGCGTCTCCAGCGTGATATACCACGTGATCGCATATTGAACCAGGCTCGTCCCGAAAAGAGAGATCGCCTGGCTGCTCAGAAAGAGCGTTGTGTTTCTCTTCCACCTATCCGACATGGGGTTATCCATCAACGCAGAGTGCGCAACGGCGAACGGAACGCGGGTCGCGCCCTCGCGCGTGTTTCGCCGGCCAAACCGCTGAGTACAACGCAGTGGGAGGGCATCGCCTCCTCCTTGCAGGAAACAGAAAGGATGCTCAGGAGCCGCGGCGCTGGATGATTGCCTTCTAGCACCTGGAGGGCGGCGGTCAGGACGCTGCGGCAGGAGGGCTGGGTGGGGCTGGCGGGCAGGGCATCCAGGCTACGCCACAAATACCAGCATGCCACGCTGGCATAGGGGTGCCACGGCGCCGCGATGGCGCGCATCTCTTCCGGGGAGGGGGAAGCTGCCAGGCCATAGGCCCGCTGGATCGCCCTCCGCAGCCCGACATCACCCACGGCGAGCACGTCCAGGCGCCCGAGCGAGAAGATGAGGAACATCTCGGCGGTCCATCGCCCAATCCCCTTGATGCCAGTCAACATCACAATCACGTCTTCATCCACTAGTCTATCAAGTTGTTCCAGATCGAGCCGGCCCTCCCTGACAGCGCAGGCGAGCTCGGAAATGCAGCGCGCTTTGGCGGCAGAGAGCCCGGCGGCGCGCAGCGCATCAGGGCCCCACGCCACGATGTGCTCCGGGAGAACGTTCCCATGGGGGAAGAGCTCTCGAAACCGCCGCCAGATCGCGGCGGCGGCAGCAACCCCAAGCTGCTGGCCGATCACCGCCCGTGCCAGCCCGGCGAAGCGATTCGATCCGGGGCTTAGGAGGCACGGCCCATGCATGGCGATCAGCTGGCGCAGCACGGGATCCGCGGCGGCGAGGTGTGCCTCTGCTTGCTTGTAGGTGTCTGGAATCATCATAGTGTATCGTCGTCAAACGTGGAGTGCGATGGGTAAGGGCGCTGGATCTGAGCCCGCGGCTCTGGCAACAGCGGCGCCCCTCGTATCGTGACCTGCGACCGGCACGCGATCATCCCCCAGGCCTCTCGGAGCCGCCCCACGCCCAGGGAAACCACCGGCTCTCTCGGACGGCTTCCCGTCGCTAGCCAAACCTCCCGGTTGAAACGAGCGCCCTCTTGGAGCAAAGCGGCTACCCCACCACCGGGGAGGGGCTCGCCATCGGCGAATCGGGCGCATGTGATTCTGATACCACCCCACCCGCCAGCAGCCGGCACGCGGCCTCGATATGCGCCTTCTCTCCAAGCACGCCGAGCATATCCCCGGCGCGGAGCACCGTATCTGGCTCTGGATTGGCGATTGCCTGCTGGCCGCGCCAGACCGCAACCACCGAGGCCCCGGTCTGCTCGCGGACGCCCACATCGGCCAGCGTCATCCCCAAGACAGGACTGTCATCGCCCAGCGTCACCCACGCGACGTCCATGCCCGGCACGATGCGCATCAACCGGTCGCATATCTGGCGACCGATGTCGACGGAGAAGGCGGAGTGATACTGAGCGCGCCGCACCCCATCCGCGTACTGCTGCGCCTCCAACGTCGGATATCCGAGCGTGACCAGGGTATGCCGGAGCACTTCCACCCCACCCTCAAGCTCCGGATGGATGACGTCGCGCGCACCCAGCTTCACGAGGCGCTCCATCCCCGAATGCGTGGCCGCGCGAACGATCACCGGCAGCTCGGGAGAGAGTTGGCGCGCCGCAGCGACGATGATCTCCGCCGCCGACTCCTCGGCGACGGTGACGACCAGAGCGCGTGCTTTCTGCAAACGCGTGTGCGTCAGCACCTCCGAGTTGGCAGCGTCGCCATACAGGGCCGGCACCCCATCCTTCCGGAGCGCGGCGATCTGCCGGGTGTCCAACTCGATGACCAGCCGAGGGATGCCCAGGTATCCCAACACGGTGACGACGTGCCGCCCGACGCGCCCGTATCCAACGACTACCACGTGGTGCGCGAGGGTATCTGGCGGGGGCTGCGGCTTCTCACGATGCCGGTCCAGCAGCCGCCACAACACCCGGATCCGCTGCAGGCGGGTTTCGACCCACGGGATCGTCCGAAACATCCACGGGTTCAGCATGATCGAGAAGAGCGCGCCCGCCAGGATCAGCGAGTACTGGTCCTGCGTCAGGATGCCGAGCCTTACGCCCGCCTGGCCAACGATAAACGCGAACTCTCCTATCTGACTGAGGCCGGCGCAGACAACCAGTATCGTATGGGCCGGACGAGGGAGCAGGATCCCCAGAAAAACCGTGAAGAGATATTTGCCCGCGATGATCAGCACCGTGAGCGCCAACACCTGTCGCGCGTTCTCGATGAGATACTGGATGTTGACCAGCATCCCAACCGCTACGAAGAACAGCACGGTAAACGTCTCTCGGAAAGGGAGCATATCCGCGCCGACCTGATGGCTGAGGTTGGACTCTCCCAGTACCACCCCGGCGAGGAACGCCCCCAACGCCAGCGATACGCCAAACAGCTCCGCGGAGCCAACCGCGGTCCCCAGCGCAATCGCAACGACCGCGAGGATGAAGAGCTCGCGCGAACGCGCATGCGCGATCCGGGCAAGCACCCATGGCGCGAAGCGCGCCCCCACGACCAACATCAACCCGACGAACGCGGCCGCTTTCAACAGGCCAATCGCTACCGTTACCCAGCTGGCGTCGCCACCTCCCCCGAACAGCATGGGCAGCAGGACCAGGATAATGACGCAGGCAATATCTTCAAGCACCAGCCAGCCAACCGCCACCTGCCCGTGGCTCGTGTTGAGGAGGCCCTGGTCCATCAGCCCGCGCAGCAGGACCACCGTGCTCGCGGTGGAGATCGCCAGTCCCAACACCAGGCTGGCGGATACCGACCAACCCCACAGTTGGGTCAAGCCAAATCCAGCAGCGGTCGCCATGAGGATCTGGCCAATCGCCCCGGGGATCGCCGTATCGCGGACGCGCCACAGATCACGCAGCGAGAAGTGCAGCCCCACCCCGAACATCAGGAAGACCACACCTAGCTCGGCGAGCTGCTGGATGGTCTCCGAATCGCCAACAAACCCTGGAGTGAATGGCCCGATGGCAACGCCCGCCGCCAGATAGCCCACCATCGTTGGTAACTTCAGATGCCGGGCGATGAGCCCGCCGATGAAGGCTGCAACCAACGCAGCGGTGATGTTGAGCAGCAGCGGAATGCTATGGTGCAAACTTCACCTCCAGGGGAAAGACAGTGCCTACAACCAAAATCGTAACCGCAGAGGCGTGTGCTTGTCAAGGAAAATATCTCATCCCCTTGCCGCGCAAACGATGGCTCGATTGACCGGCACCGGCTCTGGCACGCCTTCACAGACCTCCCCAAAAGGCAGCAGGGGCATCCCGGATCCGGGATGCCCCTGCTGCCTTCACGCTGGAGATTTTGCCCCCGTACATAAGAAAAGCCACCGGAAAGATCCGATGGCTTCCTCTGGTCGGGGCGGCCAGATTTGAACTGACGACCCCTTGGCCCCCATCCAAGTGCTCTACCAAGCTGAGCTACGCCCCGACGCACCAGTAGTATAGCACGGTCCCGCCGCCGAGTCAATAGCCACTCCGCACCCGGTATGGGATTCCGAGAGAAGGCCGGTCCGGGCGATTGCCCACGCGCTCCTGGAGGGCTTCGGAACCCGGGACGGGCCCGTCCTGCTCCTCAAAATCCCTCCCTGCCCTCCGGCCGCGCCGGCGTCGATACCGGCGCAGGGCCGGGGGCGATACCACGGATGGCTTAGATCCCGATTGGCACCAAAGACATCCGCCGGACGCGCTCCGCATAGCGGCGGACGTAGGCCCGCGGGTCGCCCAGGTGCTTCTCCGCGAGGGCCGCGTTCGGCGCCCCCAACAGCGCGAGCGTCTCGGCGGCGGCCAGCTCCAGCGCCCAGCACGCGTCATCGCTCACCCCTGGTCGGCCGCCGGTGCTCACCTGGAAGACGCGCTCCGTCGGAAGATCCGCGCGCGCCAGCATCGCCTGGATAGCAGGCACCGCCTGGGGGTCGCCAATCCGCCCCAGCGCCCGGATGGCGGTGATCAAGCCATCGAGGGTCGTCTCGGGCTCCTGAAGCAGGCGCGCTATCTCCGGCACCGCCGCCGGATCACCGATGCGGCCCAGCAACACCACCACGCTCTGCCAGAAGGGAACCGTGCGATAGCCCTCCGGCTTCACACCGGCGCGCTCGATCAAGCAGCGCAGCAGCTCCGGGGCCGCCTCGGGCCGGCCGTGCATCGCAAGGACCACCGCGGCCCAGAAGCGCGCCCGTTCGGTTCCGCTCTTCAGCACCTCCCGCAGCGGCACGATCACCTCCTCGCCGGCGTGCGCCAACTGCCACACCGCCTCCTTTGGCTGAGGCGTGTCGAGCGCGGCGATCCATCCCTCCACCGTGCCGGATAGCTCCGACACCACCGGCTCCTCGCGCAGAATGCCCGAGCGCAACAGCTTCTCCTGGAGGCGGCGCACGTCCACCCGGCGCGGCGTCGTTCCCTCCTCCACCGCCATCGCGGCGGCCACTCCCGCCACCTCGCCCACGCGCTGCAGGTCGCGCTGCATCCGGAACATCATGTGCGCGTCGTGCGTCAGCGAGAGGCCCCGGCACGCAACCAGGAGACCCTCAATCCCCTTCGGGAGCAGGCAGCGATAGGGCACCTCGCTCGCGAACGGATCATGCCAAGCGCCGATCAGCCACACCCAGAGCGCCGCCTCGTCGCTCTCATTCTCGTAGTCGAAGGCGTGGTTATCGTAGTGCGCCTTGGCGTAGGAGATCACGTCCGGGAAGCGCCGGCCGGAGATCTGGTCATCCAGCGTGAGCACGTAGTCGCCGATGATCTGCCGGCTCTGGCGCAACCCGAGCAGCGGCGCGATCGTGAGCAGGCGGTTCTCGGGGGTATACGTATCGCGCCAGAGGTGTTTCAGCCCCAGGCGGCGGGCGCGCGTCAGGTCGGTCACGTCCGTCGGCACGACGTACCCGGCATCGAAGTTGGCCAGGCGAATACCGCCGTTGGCATCCAGCATCTGATAGGCCTGCGAGAAGTGGTGCGACAGCCCGTCGCGCTCGCGACCCAGCTCAAACTCGGCGCCAGCCATCGCCGCCAGGTCGGCATCGCCGGTTCCATCCACGAAAGCCGCCGCCGGGTAGAGCATCGCTCCGGTGGGGCTCGCCACCTCGGCAGCCTCTACGCGCCCTTCCGAGACACGCACCCCCGTGAGCGCGGTACGGTAGATGACGTTCACGCCCGCTTCTGTGGCCATCTCCTCGAGGACGATCTGCTTGGCATCGGGGTGGAAGCCGACGAGGCGCTGCGTTGCTCCGAAGAGATCCGAAAGAGCATTCGTGCGCGAATCGACCTCATCCTGGATGCCGCCGGTGAAGCCGTGATAGTAGATGTGGATCCCACCGCCGGCGCCGATCCCGCCGAGGAAGTGGCTCGCTTCCAGCAGGGTGACCCTCGCGCCCTCGCACCCGGCGGCGATTGCCGAGAACGCCCCGGCCGTGCCCCCGCCGACTACCAGCACATCGCACGCCTCTGCCTCGGTCGCGGCTGGAGACGGTCCGGCAGGAGGCAACCCCGGGAGGGGCGCATCACCAACCCATTGGGCGACGCGCGCGCCCACGCCCTTCCCCACACGCCAGCGCGCGGGCAGCTCTCCAGCACCCGAGCGCCCGGCGGCATCCGCCAGCCACGCGCCTGCGCCGAAGAGGTTGCGGATCTCCGGGTGTGCCGCGTCCAAGCCCAGGGCCAAGCCCGTCACCGGGAACGGCTCACGCCCCGTATGCGTGAGCAGCGCCTCAGAGAAAGCGGGCACGGCGTCGCGAAGCGCCCGGGCGACCGATGGGATCTGCCGACGCAGGCTGCGCGCGAGAGCGTTTGGCGCGCCCCATCCATCGGCAGGCGCCTCGCCCTCGAACTCGATGGCCACCTCGCCCGGCCACACCGAGGGCTGCAGGCGCAGCGCGCCCACCCCCGGCACCGTCGGGAGCATGATCCCAGTGAGATCGCCAGCGACGTGGTTGTAGAAGAGCGCCAGACGGCCACGCACGCGCTCCGGACCGGCCGGCAGCGTGCCGGCCAGCCGCCACAGCAGCGCCTCCTCGGTGGCATCGACGAACGCGCGAGCACGCACGATCTGCCGCCCGCTCTTGTTTCCGATCACCAGGCCGCCGATGCGATCCCCATCGCGCCAGACGGCAACCGGCGTGCTGTAGAACAGGATCTCCGCCCCGGAGGCCGCGACCAGGCGCTCTAAGACCAGTTCGCAGATCGGCGCGTCCAGCCGGCTGCCGCGCGCGCCACCCGCGGATCGGACCGCGGCGGGAAACGCCTCCGCGTCCTCCTCCGCTCCCGGCCACTCCAGGGCAAAGGCGGAGGTGGCCTCCCACCCCAGGAGGGGACGCGGCTCGATCAGCAGCGTGTCTTTGCCAGCCGCCGCGCTTTCGAGCGCCGCGGCGACACCCGCCAGGCCGCCTCCCACGATAGCCACATCGACCTCGGCAATCACCGGGAAATCCTGTCTCTCCATCGTCGCTCCTCACCCTCCGAACGTCAGGCAGCAGCTTCCGCCGGCCCCTCACCTCCCGATTTCCCCACCCACACGCCGACTCCTGTCGCAAGCATCCAGGATCTCGCGCGGGTGCGTACGCTCGCGCGCCACTCGCGCGTTTTTCTTGACACGTCTCCACCGCTGTGCTATACTCGGGTATAGAGAGCAATCCTCGTTCGGGAGGCAGGGCGCGTCTCTCCTTACCGGCCGTGGAAGGAGTCCTTCTCGTGCACGATGCAGCATTCCCTCTTCCGGTAGCGGCGCGGTCGCCGTGGACTCGGTGGGCGCTCGCGCTTCTCGCCGGGCTATTGATCACGTCGGCAATCGCTCCTGTCGAGGCCGCCCCCCGAAAGCGCCGTGCCAAGGCACCGGTGCGCATCAAGCGCGCCGCGAAACCCAAGCCAGCTCCTCGCCAGAGTGCCAGCGATGCCACGCTCGCGCAGTTTGGTGACCTCTCCCTGGATCAGGTGATCGCCCTGCTCCAGAGCTCGGCCAACTTCTGGGAGCGCTCTGGCACCGCCATTGAGGGGTGCGACCCCATGACCGCCATCGTGCTCTCCCTTGCTTGCCGCCAGCGCGCGGTGAGCCTGGTGGAGACCAAAGCCCGTATGGATGGCAATCCCGCTTCGGCCGCGCGCGCCAAGCGCGAACTTACGGAAGCGGTTGATCGCGCAATCGAGTCGATCCGCGCGGCCTATAAGCCGCAGCAGACCATTACGGCAGGCATGGAGGGTGGCATGCCGGGAATGGGCGGGCCGGAGATGGGCATGGGCGGCATGCCGGGAATGCCGGGTCCGATGGATCCGGCCATGGGTGGCGCCCCCGGAATGGCTCCGCCGATGCCATAGCTAGCCTCTTTGGGTGTCACGCCCGCTCTGCCGCCTTTGGATAGGGTGGGCACCTGCCTGCGTCCTCATTTGCACTTCCCGGCCTCGGGTCTGCGACCGCTCTCCCGAGGCCTGCTATCTCCCAGACGGTTAGCCACACGCCCTGACGGGTAGAATCCTTACGAGAGTG
>DUUU01000379.1 GCA_012841485.1 Armatimonadota bacterium | reverse complement strand
GTGCTCACGTTGACAAGATCGCAGGGCCCGCCCCGGGGATGATGGTATCGACGCTGGCGCGCCTTCCCTCGGAATCGCAACAGGGACCGGTTCCCCTTTATGCGCACAATTGTTATAATAACGTAGGGCGACACGATGGATGCCCATACTCTTATCTAGAGGAGTGATCTATTGTCAGACATTGCCAGGCGTTTCCCAACGAATCCACTGCTTTCACCGCACGACGTTCGGCCCAGCCGCGAGGGATTGGCCGTGCATTGCCTGCTCAATCCGGGGGTGTTTCGCTTCCGTGACAAGACGTGGCTGCTCCTGCGCGTGGCAGAGGCGCCGCCGGCTACCGATGAGCACGTCAGCACGGTCGTTCGCACCCCAGAGGGTGGCCTTGAGGTGCTGAAGTATCGCAGAGACGACCCGGATCTGGATCTGAGTGATCCCCGCGTCTTCCGCTACCGGGGAGAGGTGTTGTTGACCACGCTTTCGCACCTGCGCCTTGCGTGCAGCAGCGATGGCGTCCATTTCGAGCCGGAGAAAAGCCCCACCCTGGAGGGACTCGGTCTCCACGAGACCTGGGGCATTGAGGACTGTCGCGTCGTCGAGATTGAGGGCCGGTTCTACCTCACCTATACGGCGGTATCGCCGCGAGGGATTGCCGTCGGCATGATCAGCACTGAGGAGTGGCAGGAGTTCACCCGACATGGGAATATCCTCCCGCCCTGCAACAAGGACTGCGCGCTCTTCCCGGAGCGCGTCGGCGGGACCTACTGGGCGCTGCACCGGCCGGCCAGCACCGGCATCGGCAGCCATGATATCTGGATCGCGCGCTCGCCGGATCTGATCCACTGGGGCGGGCACGAGTGCCTTCTGCGCGTGCGGCCGGGCAGGTGGGACAGCGCGCGCATCGGCGCCGGTGCCTCGCCGATCCGGACCACGGCGGGGTGGCTGGAGATCTATCACGGCGCCGATGAGGACTACCGGTATTGCCTGGGCGCCGTGCTCCTGGATGCCAACGACCCGACGCGCGTTCTCGCTCGCTCGGAAGAGCCGATCATGGAGCCGATCGCTCCCTACGAGCAGAAAGGCTTCTTCGGCAACGTCGTCTTCACGAACGGGCATGTGGTCGACGGCGATACCGTGACCCTCTACTACGGCGCGTCCGACTGCGTGATCTGCGGAGCAACGCTCTCGATCCGCGAGATCCTGGGCACCCTGGGCGTCGAAGGCGAGGCGATCTAGCCTTCCGATGAAGGGGCCGGGCCGAGAAAGGCCGGCCCCTCCAGGGCCATCCGGCCGTGCCGGCTACTCGAACTCTCGCCAGTCCGTGATCGTATAGAGGTTATCCTCCGGGTAGAAGTAGGGCGCGGGCGTGTAGGTGATGGTGGTGTTCTGCTCCACCGAGATCGTGTTCGCGATGATCTGGCAGTTCGTGAATGTCGAGTTGTTCTTCAGCGTGACGCTGCCGAACGGCTGGCCGTTCTCCACGTTGTACGCATAGATGCCGATGGCCGAAGCGCCGTTGTTCTTGATGCTGACCCCGCCGCGCGTGGCGACGTAGAAGCGGCAGGGATCGGCCGGATTGGTGAACGCCTGGGTGAGATCCCAACCGTTCTTCATCTCGAACTTCCCGCTGCCGCCGCTTGGCCCAAACCACACGGTGATCGGCCCCGCGGTGTTGTCGAGGTGAATCGTGCCGTTGTTCTTGCCGGTGAGATCGGTCAGGTAGTAGTGGGCGCCGCCTGGCTTGCCGCGGAAGACGACCGTGGAGTTATTCTTCAGGTCGATCTCGTTGCCCGGAATGCCGGGCACGCCATCGATGGTCGCCAGGTCGTTGTCGTTATGCGTGGCGAGATACTCCAGACCTCCGGGCGCGGTGGCGCCGCTGTTCGGCCACTTGGCGAGGGCGATCTCGGCCACCGTCGGCCAATGATAGGGCGTCGGTCCCCGCCGCACCCGAATCCCTGGGTTCTTGTGCTGGCTCACGTCGGCCCCGGGCCCGTTGAGCACCAGGTAGCCGTTCTCGATCTCATTGTTGTTGTGCATCGACACCTGGCCGTTGGTCCCCACATTCCCGGTCACGCTCTGGTTGTTATGCATCGTGAGCGAGGCAACCCCGTAGAGGGCATAGTCTCCCGAGGCCTGGCGGGCCACAGCGATGACGCGCCGGATCACTCCATTGGACCAGCCGAAGGAGATGAACCGGGCGGTCTGCCCCGGCGTGCCGATGCTCCCGACAAAGTAGCCCTGCTGTGAGCCAGGGGGATAGGGAATCAGCGTGTAGGTCCCATCGCGAACGCCCTTCCGGAAATCAGCGAGCGAGGGAGCCGCGCCGCTTGGGAATTCGTGGAGCGGCGGGATGAGCCGACCGGGATCATTCGGATTGCCCGGATCCACCGAGGCCGCGCCATAGTCGATCCGGTTGATGTAGGCGTTGATACCGGCCTCCGTCAACTGCAGGGCGCGCTCGTAATCACGCTCCGTCTTGGTTACCTTCAGGTCCTGGATGACCTGCTGTTGGGTAGCAGCGATCGGCAGGGTCAGCGCGACGACAAGCGCCAGAGCGGTGACGAGCGCCTGGCCGCTGCGGCAGACTATTCTCATGCGGATGAAGGATTTCCGCATGCTGGCAGATGAGATGGTGCGCATGGTGCTCCTCCTGGGTCCGGGAGCAACTGTGAGCCAACCGCAGCATCCTCCATGCCAGACTGAGGGCTTGCATGCCAGGCGAAAGCGACTCTCCTCCTCGCTCTATGGCACGAGCGGAGCGGCGGCACGCGGGATGCTATAGCGCCGCCGGATGCTCTTTTCTTCCTGGCTCGCCGCCTGTTGCGCCGCCTCCGCCTGCTTGCCTACGGGCAGCACCCCCAGCGGCGCCGCTAGGTTGTCTGCCCGTGCCACGGCGTTCCGCAAGTCGTAGATGGCGCGCACCTGCGTATTCAGGTAGTGGCCATACAGCGCGTGCAGCCGCTCGCAGGGTTGGGGTACCGGGGTGATCGCCTGGAAGTCGCGGACCAGCGCCTGCTTGGCCTGGAGCAGTTGATCGAACTGCGCCAGGTAGCCACTGGTCTGGTTCCCTGATGTCTCGCCGACAGTCTCATCCGTGAGGCCCTTCAGGGCATCCGTGAGGCCGCTCAGGCCGGTGGCCATCATCGCGAAGAGCTGGGCCATTGGGTTCTGGGCATCGCGCTGCTGGATCATCTCGAGCTTGCGCAGGTAGGCCGCTACCTCCTCGGCAAAGGGTGGCGCGGGCGGCGTGTAGCCCTGCGCGAGCCCCGAGGCGGCCGGCAGGTTGCCGGCGGGTCGGGTGGTGAGCGCCTCGGCCTGAGGCGTGTTCGCGGGAGGCGCGGCGGTCACTGGCGGGGCGGATGTCTCCGGAAGCTCCCGCGGGGAGGTGGTGACGGCCGGACCGCGCGTTCGCAGCAATCGAGGAAGCAGGAGCCCGGCCAGCAGGAGGAGCACCGCCAATGCAGCGGCGACCACCGCCCACCGTTTGCTCCGTTCCGGCTCCGCGGGAGGCGGAGTGGTCTCTGCGGGTGAAAGCGGGGCACCGCACTGCCAGCAGAACTGCGCTTGCGCGTTTACTTCGGCCCTGCATTTAGAGCACTGCATCTTTTCTTCCTCCGCGTTCCTTGACACCTCCAGATACCGGTGGTATAATCCGAAGTGAGGAGGTGATGACTATAATGCAAAGTGATAGTCGAGGTGACTGTGGGGGTTAGGCACCCCTCGAGGTCGCTGACCTCCAATCCAAACAGTTCGCCCTAACAGGGCCCGTCCTTCCGACGGGCCCTTTCGTATGAACGTCCTCAGCGTCGCGCCGGCCCGACATGCACCACCGGCCCACCCGGCTCGATATCAAAGCGCACTTTCGGCACGCGCCCTTCCCGATCGTGATCTTCCATGCGATCGTTGGTGACCACGGCGGCCCTCAAGGAGCGGGCGTCCTCCAGGATCTGCTCGTCGGCATCCGTGCCCGGATCGGCGACGAGGATCTCTCCCCGGCCGATGAGCGTCTCCAGCTCGGCCCGGCGGTCTATTTGGTAGACGAGCGCGGCATCGATAAAGGTCCGGATTGGGAAAAAGCCGTGCGCGCGCAGTTCCCGTCGCACACCGAGCAAGTTCGCCAGCCGGGGGCGCTCCCCTCCTTCGCTCCCTTGCCAGGCCACGTTGCTTCCATCCACGATGATGGGGCGCGTCTTCCCCGAGAGCACGCGCGAGTAGGAGGGATCGTGCTCGTTTAGCCTCGCCATCACGGCGGCGTACACGTCCGGCCGGTGCGTGCGCAGCATGCTCAGTCCCTTTCGGGCGCGCTCCACGGCCTCCACCCGGTTGGCATCGATGGCATCGAGAACCCAGCGCGGTGTTGCCGTGAAGCTACGTCTGCCCTGGGGCCATTCCACGGGGGTATCGAGCGTGATGCAGAGTGCCTCGCGTCCCTGCGTAGAAGCGACCACCGCTCTGAGGAGCTCGCGGGCACGCGGCGCTCGCTGGGCGGCTCTCTCAAGGTGGCGGAGCACCGCGTGCGGTAGCTCCCCCTGCCTGCACGAGGCCGCGCGCTTCACCTCCTCGAGGCAGCGATGCGCCTCGGGGTGATCAGGCGAGCAGACGAGTGCCCGACAGACGAAGAGCACCGCTTCACCGAGATTGCCCAGGCGCAGCCGCTTCCGCGCCAGGATGCAGAACCCGGTGATGGCCATCTCGGTGGCTCCCAGTGCCTCATGCGCCTCCGCAAGCACTTCGCGCACCAGGTCGGCCTCGGGATGTGCCCGAAGGAACGGGGAGAGGAAGTTCGCCGCGATCTGGGCCTGCCCGTGGTGTATCAGGGAACGGGCGTTCTCGATCCATTCCTCGGCAGGAGGGCAGAGGGCATCCTGCGCGGCCCGGGTCTGCCGCGCCTCTTCCATCTGCTGGCGCAGTGCATTGAGCTGCGCCACGGCATGCCGCTCACTGCGTGCGGCCTCTTTGGCACGCGCATCCAGGTCGCTCCGCGCGCGCTGCTCGCGCTCGAGCTGTCGCGAGGCGCGCTCCACCGCGCGACGGTAGTCGCTCGCCTCGTCAAGAGCCGCGCGGGCCGTTGTCTCCCAGCGCAGTGCAGAGCGCTGGGCCTGCTCCATCTCGGCGCGCAGATGCGTCTCCCTCTTGCGCGCCTCGCGCAACTCCTCCTTGAGCGCGCGGAGCTGCTCGCGCAGCGACTCCACCTCCGGCGGTGAAGCTGGGGCTTTGCGCTTCTCCCTGGGCTTTGTCGCCTGGGGTGCGGGCTCCGGCTCGAGCGTGGGGAGGGGGATGTCGCGAACCTCCTCGCGTGGGTCTAGACGGAGCGCCAGCCACACCGCGTCGCGGCCCCAACGCGCCAGCAGGCTCGGCAGCTCTCCCGGAATCTCCGTCGATTTCCACTGCGTGATGGCGGCGACAAGCTCCGAGTAGCTCTCGGTCCAGGCTTCGCGCAAGAGGCGTCGCATCTCCGGGTTGGACTCGCTCTCGTGGCGCAATCGTGCGCGCACGGGGGCGAGCTTCAGGCTGTCGGCGCTGACGCGGAAGCCGGCGAAGAGCTTTCCCACCAGCGCCGGATCGGCCTGCAACAGACGGAGGAGCGTCCGGGGCGCCGTCGTCGCCAGAAGTGCTGCTTCCTCCTCCTCCGAGAGGAGGTCGGGGCTCTCATCCACGGTTGGAATCGCTCCCGTGGGTGAGCCGGGCGCCGCCCTCTCGCCGCCGGCGCGCGGCTGCGCGTCGCAGTTGCCCGCAGGCCGCATCCACCGTGCCCCCGCGCTCGAGACGTCGGGTCACCGGAATGCCGCGTGCCTTCAGGCGTGCCTGGAAGCGGCGCACCGTTGCCTCCGGGGGCCGGCGAAAACCCGCGTCCGTCTCGTTGTAGGGGATCAGGTTGACGACCGGCAAGAGCCCGCGCCCGCCGGCGACCCGGCGCGTGGGGACCTGAAGCTCGGTACGGATTAACCGGGCCAGGCGGTCGGCGTCCTCCTCCGAGTCGTTCACGTTTTGCAGCAGCAGATACTCCAGGGTGACGCGCCGGTGCGTGGCGTTGATGTAGCCTCGGAGCGCTTCGAGCACCTGGTCGAGGGGGTAACGGCGGCCGGCGGGCATCAAGCGCGAGCGCGTTTCATCATCGGCGGCGTGCAGGGAGAGCGCCAGATTGACCTGCAGCTTCTCATGCGCCAGGCGCTCGATCCCCGGCACGATACCGACGGTCGAGATCGTCATGTTCCGGGTGCCCACTCCGCACTCGGAGTTGAGGAGGCGAATCGCCTCCAGAAGGGCGTCGTAATTCAACAAGGGCTCTCCCATGCCCATGAAGACCAGATGCGTCAACGGAGGGGCGGCGCCGGCGCGAGCCAGAAGAAACTGCGCCACAATCTCGCCCGCGGTCAGGTTCCGGGTAAACCCCGACGCGCCCGTAGCGCAGAAGGTGCAGTGGAGCGGGCATCCCACCTGGGTCGATATGCAGACAGAGCTCCACTCCCGGTAGGGGAGCCGGACGCACTCGACCGTGGCGCCATCCGGGAAGCGCAGGAGGTACTTCGTGGTGCCATCCGCGTCCGATGTGCTCTGGACGATCTCCGGGATCCCCAGGTCCACCGCCTCCGGCAGGGCCTGGCGCAGGGCGAGCGGGAGGTCGGTCATCTCCGCGAACGAGGTCGCCCCGCGGCGGTAGATCCAATCGGCGACCTGCCGCCCGCGGAAGCGGGGGTGACCCAGGCGCGCGAACAGCTCCTCGATGGCGGGCGTGGCCATGCCGACAAGCACCGGGCTGGCCCCCTCCAGCGCCTCCTCATGCGCCACAGGTGGTGGGGGGACAGCGGCGGGGGGTACCGCAGGCTCAGGCTCCGGGCGGGATACCTCCGGAGAGACGCGGCCGGCGGAAGAAGGGGAGGGGAGCGGCTGGAGAGACTCGCGCCCGCTCCCGGCTGGCGATACAGCCCGGTTCTCGTCAGGCCTTCTCGCTTCCCGTTTCTCCCTCGCCTTCATTGCCGGTGGCTCCCCTCGCCTCAGAGGCGATTGACGAAGCGCCCGATGCGCACCAGCGCCTCCTCAATGTTCGCTAGCGAGGCGGCATAGGCGCAGCGGACGTGGTTTTCGCCGCCGAGGCCAAACGCGGTGCCGGGAACGACGGCGACCCGTTCCTCTGCAAGCAGGCGCTCGGCGAAGGTCTCGCAATCCAGGCCCGTGTCGGCGATGGATGGAAAGACGTAGAACGCGCCTCGGGCGCGAAAACAGGGCAGGCCAATCCGGTTGAGGCCGGCGATGATCACGCGCCGGCGCTCGTCATACTGCTCAACCATGGCGTTGCGCTCGCACTGGCCGCTCTGCAGCGCCTCGATGGCGGCCATCTGCGCGGCCGTCGGAGCGCTCATCACCGTGTACTGATGGATCTTCGTCATCGCCCCGATCAGATCCGAGGGTCCGGCCGCGTAGCCCATGCGCCAGCCGGTCATGGCATAGGCTTTGGAGAAGCCGTTGAGCAGGATCGTCCGATCAGAGAGTCCGGGCAGGCTGGGAACGCAGCAGTGCTCCCCCTCGTAGGTGAGGTGCGCGTAAATCTCGTCGCTGAGGACCAGGAGATCGTGCTGGCAACAGAGCTCAGAGATGGGGAGAAGCTCCTCGCGCGACATGGTCACGCCCGTGGGGTTGTTCGGATAGCCGAGAAGAATGGCGCGCGTGTGAGGCGTGATGCGCGCCTCGATCTCCGCTGGCTGCACCTTGAAATCGTCCCACACGTGCGTGGGCACGGGAACGGGAATGCCGCCGGCCAGGGTGATGCACGCGGAGTAGGCCACGAAGCTGGGTTGGGGGACCAGCACCTCGTCGCCCGGCTCGATGAGGGCGCGCATCGCCAGATCCAGGCCCTCGCTCACGCCGACGGTGATCAGGATCTGATCCTGGGGGTCATAGCGTACGCCGTAGCAGGCCTCCAGATCGGCCGCGACGAGCTCGCGCAGCTCCATCATCCCGGCGTTCGAGGTGTAGTTCGTGTGACCCCGCTCGATGGAGCGGATCGCCGCCTTGCAGATGTGCCATGGCGTGGTGAAGTCCGGCTCGCCGACTCCCAGCGAGATGACATCCTCCATCGTGGAGACGAGGTCGAAGAAACGTCGGATTCCAGAAGGGGGCATCGCGGCGACCGTACGGTTCACCCGCCCCCGAGATGCAGCAGCAGTGGCCGCACCCTCTGCGGGAAGCACAGGGGTGGATCCCACGGTCTGTCGCGTGTCTATCATCGGATTCCCTCCCAGAACTAGGGGGCCACCGCCAGACGGCGGTCCGGCTCCTGATCTTCGAAGATATCGCCATCTTCCTTGTAGCGCTTGAGTATGAAATTCGTCGTTGTTGCCTGCACCTGCTCGATGGTTGCCAGTCGCTCGGCCACGAAAAACGCCACTTCTTGCATCGTTCGCCCCTCGACGATCACGCGCAGATCATTCTGGCCGGAGACCAGGTAGACCGAGCGTACCTCGGGATGGCGGTAGATGCGTCGGGCGATGTCATCGAACCCGTGATCCGGCTCCGGGAGCACGCGCACGTCAATGAACGCCAGGACGCGCTCATCGCCGGCGCGTTCCCAATCAATGACGCTCTTGTAGCGGCGAATGATTCCCGCGGCCTCTGCTTCCGCAATCAGACGCGCGACTTCGCCCACATCGCGCCCCGTCATCTCGGCAATCTGCTCTGGCGTAACTCGCGAGTCACGCTCCAGGGTCTTGAGGATGTCCTTCACTTCCGCGTCCTCCGGGGCCGCCGGCACGCCGCCCTCGCGGTAGCCAAACGACCCAGGGCCGCGCGGGCGGCCCTGTGATCAGCAGGAGTGCGCGCCTGAAAGCAGCCGTTTGGGTGGCATGGCAGCGGCGCCTGTCCTGAGGCGTCGCCCAACGGCCAGGCGAGCTCTGACGCTCATTATAGCACACTCGAACCGTGCGACGCAAACAAAGTGAGACCCCCGCGCGAACGCTCCTCTGCCAAAAGGAGGGGGCGGGCATGGGGCTCTATACTGCTTGACGGCATGCCTGCCGGTGAGTATGATGGGAAATGACGGCAAGAGCGAGACGGGAAGGGCGAGCGATGCGTTGTGAGAAAGGAACTCCAGAGCCGATCTGCGCACTGAACCGCGTTCCGCTGCGCGAGTGCGGCGAGGCTCTGGTGGATATTCGGCGATGCTGCCCGCGGGTGCGCGTTTCACGGAAGGCGATCCCTTTCCTGCGCGAGCAGGTGGCAGAGATGCTCAGTGCCGCGCAGGCGGCGCTGCCGGCCGGCTATCGCCTTTGGGTGCGCACCGCGCTGCGAACCCTGGAGATGCAGCGCGAGATGTACGAGCGCAACTTCGAGCGCATCCGGCAGGAGCACCCCACCTGGAGCTACGCCACCCTCCGTCGGGCCACCAACCGCTTCTTCGCGCCGGTGGATCAGAAGGCGCCTCCCGGACATTGCACGGGCGCCGCAGTGGATGTCTACCTGCTGACGCCCGGTGGCCACCCGGCCGATCTCCGCTCTCCCTTCACCGGTTGGGAAGGGGCACCCACCTGGATCGAGGGCCTGCGCCCCTCGGCAAAGCGCAATCGGGGCATCCTTCTAGATGCCATGCTCGGTGCCGGCTTTAGCAACTGCCGTGATGAGTTCTGGCACTTCTCCTATGGAGATGCGGCCTGGGCGGTGCGGACCGGCAGGGATCACTGCATCTACGGACTGGTGATGCCGCCTCCGGGGTGGCCGAGGAAGCCAAGGCCGCCGGCATAGGCACCGTCTGGGTGCGCGTGCGCCCGCGGCAGGAGGCGTTTGCCAGTTCGGCGCGGATTGTGCCATAGCCAAGGGCAGGATGAGAGTGCCTTGGGGTGGTGCCTTTATGTGCGCGCGCCGCCGACGCGGGGCAGCGGTCGTCTTCCTGGCGTGGATGGCGTGCGTGGTGGCCAGCGCAACTCCCGCGCTCGCGCGGGAACAGCGCCGTATCAAGCTGACCGTGTGGGGCTGGTGGAACCGGGAGGGCTATAGGCAGGCAGCCGCTGAGTTTGAGCGCCGCCACCCGCACATCGATATCGTCATGTCCACCGCCGGTGGGCAGATGGATGAGCAGAAGCTGATGACCGCCATTGCCGGCGGCTCTCCGCCGGACGTGATCAACCAGGACCGCTTCAGCGTAGGCGGCTGGGCAGCGCGTGATGCCTTCTTGCCCCTCGATGCCTTCGTTGCCCGCGACGGCGCGATCCGCGCTGAGGACTACTATCCTGCTTGCTGGAATGAAGCGGTCTACGAGGGGAGACTCTATGCCGTCCCCAACTCCACGGACGACCGCCTGCTCTTCTTCAATGAGGACCTGTTACGCCGGGCTGGCTTTGTCAACGCCGCCGGCGAGGTGATCCCCCCGCGCACCTGGGACGAACTGAAGCACTATGCTGTGAGGATGACCCGTCGCGATGCCCGCGGCAACCTGACGCAGGTGGGTTTCGTGCCCAACTATGGCAACTCGTGGCTCTATCTGTATGGATGGCAGAACGGCGGGCGCTTCCTGAGCGAGGATGGACGGACCTGTCTCCTGAACGAGCCTGCCATTCTCGGCGCCCTGGAGTGGGTGACCGGAGTGTACGATGCCCTGGGCGGGGCGACCGCGGTCGACTCCTTCACGGCCACTTTCCAGGGCGGCGAGCTGGACCCGCTCCTTACCGGCAAGGTGGCGATGAAGATCGATGGCAACGCGGTCCTCAACTTCATCGCAAGCACGCGCCCGGATTTCAACTTCGGAGTGGCCCCGCCGCCGGTGCCCGAGGGCCGCGAGCCGCTCACCTGGTCGGGCGGCTTCTCCTGGGCGATCCCCCGCGGCGCAAAGCATCCGGAAGAGGCCTGGGAGTTTATCAAGTGGATGTCGAGCGTGGAGGCCGGCCTCCTGATCGCGGACGCGGAATATCGCTGGAACCGCTCTTGGGGCCGGCTCTATGTGCCCGAGATCTCGCCGAACAAGCGCATCAACGAGGCGGTTCTCCAGCGGTATGCCCCGCGCCATCCCCGCTTCGAGCGTGCCTTTCGCCTCGCGCTCGAGATGATGAACCGGTCGCGCTACCGGCCGGTCACGCCTGTCGGCCAGGTGCTGTGGGACGAGCACGTGCGCGCCATGGATCTGGCGATCCACAAGAAGCTCACGCCCAGGCAGGCACTCGACGCGGGCACCCTCGCCGTCCAGAAGGCGCTCGACCGCATCCACCAGCGCAAGCACTACCCACCGCTCGACATGCGCATTCCCATCGGCATCGGCGCGGCCCTCTCCCTGGCGGGGCTGGGGCTGTTCGGGTGGGGGCTGCGCCGCGACCTCCGTCAGCAGCGCGGGCCCCGGCGCCATGAGACGCTGGCGGGCTTCCTCTTCATCGCTCCCTGGCTCGCCGGGTTCATGCTTCTCACGGCCGGTCCGGTCGTCGCGTCGATCCTGCTCTCCTTCTGCGAGTATGATGTGCTCCACCCGGTGGCGTGGGCCGGCCTGGACAACTATCGTGCCCTCCCGCGCGATCCGCTCTTCTGGAAGTCGCTCGCCAACACGCTCTTCATGGTGCTCGGCGTGCCCCTCGGCATGGCGGTGAGCCTGGGCGTGGCGATGCTCCTGAACGCGCGCGTGAAGGGGATGGCGTTCTATCGGACCATCTACTACCTGCCGGCCATCGTGCCCGCGGTGGCAAGCAGCATCCTCTGGATCTGGGTGCTCAACCCGCAGTTCGGGCTGGTGAACGTCGCCCTGCAGCGCCTCTTCGGCATCGCGGGGCCGCAGTGGTTGCAGAGCGAGCTCTGGTCGAAGCCCTCGATCCTCCTCATGGGCCTGTGGGGTGCCGGGGCAGGGATGATCATCTGGCTGGCTGGCCTGAAGGGGATTCCCGAGACGCTCTACGAGGCGGCTGAGATCGATGGCGCGGGGAAGTGCGCCGCTTTCCGCCACGTGACGCTCCCGATGCTCTCGCCCTACATCTTCTTCAACCTGATCATGGGCGTCATCGGCACGTTTCAGATCTTCACGCAGGCTTACATCATGACGAGTGGCGGCCCGGTCGACTCCACGCTCTTCTACGTCTACTATCTTTTCAACAACGCCTTCCGCTACTTCAAAATGGGCTATGCCTCGGCGCTCGCCTGGATCCTCTTCCTGATCATCCTGGCGCTGACGCTGGTCCAGCTGCGGCTTGGGAAACGGTGGGTCTACTATGAGGGGGAGAAGTAGAGGCGAGGGGAAGGGGCGGCCAGGCTTGCGGTGCGAGCCGGTAAGCCCGGTACAGGCGCGCAGGCGCCGGCGCGAGTGGATGCGGCAGGCAGGTATCCACTTCGTGCTGCTCGTCGGGTGCGCCCTCTTCGCGTTCCCCTTCGTCTGGCTGGTCACGACCTCATTCAAGGATGAGCGTGAGATCGCTGCCTTCCCGCCCCGGTGGCTGCCGCGTGTGCCTCACCACTCCTTGCGCTCTCCCTTCGTGGACCCCGATTACTACGACGAGATGAAGCGCCCTGCGGGAATGGCCCCGGAGACCTGGCGCGAGCACCACGACGCGATTGCCCGGTCGCTGGATGCCTGCCTCGCCAGCGCCTGCAGCCTCCACCCCGAAGCGCTGCCGGCGGCTGACGTGGTGACGGATCCTGCCTGGGAGCGCGCCCTGCGCAACGGCGTGTGGGACGAGTTGTCGCGCATTCTGCCCGAGGAGGTGGCGCAAGAGCCGGAGCATCTGAAGGCGTTCATCGCCGCGAACGTGGATGCCGGGCGCCTGCGCAAAGCGGCCACCGGGGCATCGCGCGTCTGCGCCGTGGGCGAGCTGAGCCTGCGCGACGCGCGCCACGACCGGATCGATTCCTCCCTCGAGAGTGGCCGGTGGCGGGTGGTCTCGGGAACAGCGGAACTGGGTGGGCGGGTGACGGTCGAGATCGAGTCGGGGCAGCTGCTACGCTACGACTTAAGCGCCGGCCCGGTTCTCCTGGAGCGCTCTCTCTATCGATCCGGGTCCACTGCGCGGGGTACGCTGGCGGAATGGGTGGACTCCATCACGCTGGGACTGCGCTCGGACGACTCGTGGCACCGCGTCTTTCTGACCGTCGAGACGCCGGACTCCGTCTACCACTCCGAGGAGGCCTTCTGGCTAGAACGCTCTTCCTGGCGCGACCTGGTGTGGCGCTTCTCCGAGCCAGACGACCGCACGAAGCCTGTGGTGGTGTTGCGTCCGGATTCACGCGCGCGAGCCTCGTCCCTCGCCGCGAACGAGATCCGGCTGCGCCTGCGCATCGAGCACACCCCGCCCCTGCTGGCGGCCTACGCGAAATACTCGCTCAACTACCGGCGGGCGTTGCAGTACATCCCCTTCTGGCGCTACGTGGGGAACAGCGTCTACCTGGTGATCCTCAACATCCTGGGGCAGGTGCTGGCGTGCAGCCTGGTCGCCTATGCCTTCGCCAGGCTCCGCTTCTACGGGCGCGACATCCTCTTTGCCATCCTGCTGGCGACGATGATGCTGCCGGGTCAGGTGACGATGATCCCCGTCTTCCTCATCTTCAAGAGCCTGGGGTGGTATGATACCCTCAAGCCGCTGTGGGTGGGCGCCTGGTTTGGGAGCGCGTTCTTCATCTTTCTGCTGCGCCAGTTCTTCCTCAGCATCCCAACCGACCTGGAGGATGCCGCGAAGATCGATGGCTGCGGCTTCTTCGGCATCTACTGGCGGATTCTGTTCCCGCTGGTGCGCCCGGCGCTCGCGACGGTGGCGATATTCACCTTCATGAGCACCTGGAACGAGTTCATGGGTCCGCTCATCTATATTGGGCGCCAGGAGCTATCGCCGCTCGCGTTGGGGCTCTTCCAGTTCCGCAGTGAGCATGGGGGCGAATGGGGCATGATGATGGCCGCCAGCACCTTGATGACGCTGCCCGTCGTGGTGATCTTCTTCCTGGCCCAGCGCTACTTCATCCAGGGCGTCACGCTCACGGGTATGGGGGGCAAATAGGCGATACCCGCCGGCTCTCCCCAACATGGCGGCATGGCGCCCCGGATCCTTCGCGTCAGCGGCTGCTTCTGGAGAGATCCACCACCTCGATGCCAGCGGCGTCCGCGAGTTGAATGCAACGGTCGTCGCGGTAGAACTCGCCGAAGTAGACCCGGGCGATGCCCGAGTTGGCGATCAGCTTGAAGCAGTTCCAGCAGGGACTGGCCGTCGTGTACAGCTCCGCGCCAGCAATCTCCACGCCGTTGCGCGCGGCCTGGATGATGGCGTTTGCCTCGGCATGCACCGTACGCACGCAGTGCCCATCGACGATATCGCAGCCGACCTCGTCACAGTGGGGAAGGCCCCGGACACTGCCGTTATAGCCGGTGGAGAGAATCGTTCGGTCGCGCACAATCACGGCGCCGACGTGCTTGCGCGGGCACGTCGAGCGGGTGGCAACAACCTCCGCGATATCCATGAAGTAGGTATGCCAGTCGGCACGTTTTCGCTCAGCCACTCAGTCCTCCTTGTGGAAGTGTGGAAACGTGGAAGGATGGAGCTCCAAGAACTCCATGCTTCAGGCCAACACCCGGATCTCGCCGGCGGCAATCAACGGGTCAATGATCTGATCGGTTGCCGCCAGCAGCTCCTCACGCGTGCCATCGTTGACGAGGGTGACATCGGCGAGGGCGATGGGGGGCGCTTTCTCCAGGTTTTCGATCTCTGTCCGGTCGCGCTCGGCGGCTTCCTCCGGGGTCAGGGGACGCACCGGTCGCTCGCCCAGTCGGGCATAGCGCAGGCGCTTGCTTGCAAAGACCGCCAGCACGAAGAGCTGGCCGGGAAACTCGCGCTCCAGCACCTTGAGCTCCGCGTAGCTATACAGCCCATCGATGAGGACGGTTCGGCCCTCTTCCACGTAGCCGCGGATCTTGGGCAGCGAGAGGACCGCGTAGGCCTCCATGCCGTAGCGCTCCCGCAGCTCTTCGCGCACCCGGCGTTCGTTTGCCTCGTTCACCGGAAGGCCACGCCGGCGCACTTCCTCGATGGTGATGCTGCCGAAGTGAACCCGTGGCAGGCCCTTCGCCTCCAGGCGTGCCGCCACTTCCGATTTCCCCGAGCCACACATGCCGACCACGGCCACCACAGAGATCATCGTCGCTTCTCCCTACCAGACGGCGCGGGCACTGCCGCGCCGGATCCAACACTGCCTGATTATACAACGCCGGGCCGCATTTGGCCAAGAGGAAGCGCGGGGCAAGCGCCCAGGCGCAAGCAGGACCCGGGCGGTTGCCGGTTGCCCCCACCGGCAAGGCAGGCGCTCTCGGCGTGGCAGGATGTGCGGGTGCCAACGGCCAACCTCATACATAGCAGGAGGGCACCGTGCCGGAGTGCCGCATGAGGAAGGTAGTTTCTATGGGATTGATCACTCGCCTATTCACCATCGCTAGCTGTCTGCTCCTCGCCAGTGTGGCTTGCCGCGCCGCGGGGGCGGCGCCTGCCCAGTTCGAGGTGCGTCTGGCAACTCCCGGATCCGCCAAGGTCGCGACGCCGGTCACGCTCGCCGGTCCGTCGGCGCCGCTCCTACGTGCTCTTGGCCTCACCGGCAATGCGGCGGGATATCGGCTCCGCGTTCATGAGGGCGCCGTGGAGATCCCCGCTCAGTGGGACGCGCGGCAGGGCAAGGTGGCCTGTTCCTGGATCGCGCCTCAAGGAAGCGAGGGGGAGCGCACCTTCCGGCTGACGGTAGAGCCTGCGAAGAAAGAGGCGACCGCCGGCGGAGTCACTGTGAGTGAGACGCCGGAGACGGTGACGGTTGAGACCGGGCTCCTGCGCGTGGTCCACTCGAAGAAGAACGGGGGGTTTCCTACCTCGATCACCTTCTTGCCGGATGGGGGCGCCTTCCAGGAGTTCCAGCTGAACGACCGGGTGCATAGCCGCGCGCTCAACCGCGGCTACTTCCTGCGCAACGACCCGCAGCCGGAGGTCACGGTGGAATCCGCCGGGCCGGTGCAGGCGGTGGTTCGGGTGCGCGCGCGCTACCTGGATGGGGAAGGCAAGGCCCCGGAGGCGGGCACGGCGGCGACTTACCGCTACATCTACTATGCCGGTCTTCCGATCTTCCGGGTGGAGGCGGATATCACCCAGGAGAAGATCGCGATCTGGGACGAGCTCCACTTCCTGGAGTGGCATTTCAAGCACGACTTCTTCACCCGCTTCGCGCTGGCCGAGCCAAAGGATGAGGAGCCGCGCGTGGTGGAGTTCACCAACACGAAGAAGAGCACGTCCTCTCGCGGCTGGGGTGCCCTCCTCAACGACCGCGTCACGTTCGCTCTCTCCGCCGGGCACCAGCTTGTCTACGACGGCCTGAGCGATTACGGGCGCTACCTCCACGGGCCGTGGATCTACAACTGGGATACCGCTTCCCGCTCGTTTGCCGCGTCGATCTACGCGGGGCCTTCCGGGGCGACGCCCCAGGCGCTCGCGGAGACGGTGATGCCCTGGATGCGCAGCGGCCAGGCAACCGCCTCGATCCGAGTTCCCGCGCTTGAGGCGCGCCTGGCGCGGGCTGGCGCCCAAGTGAAGCCAGAGGATGCCGCCGGGCGCTGGCTCCTGCAGTATGCTGCTCGCTCCGCCCGCAGCCTCGACTCCCTGGGCAGCGCCCTCCAACTCCTGGCCAGAATTGAGGCCAGAAAGGTGGCCCCGGCCCGGAGTGGCGCGCGGGTCGCGATTGAGGAGCTGCCGGAGGTGAAGGTTGCCACCGATGGCGTGCTGGCAATCGGCTTTCGCCGAGAGGCGACGGGATGGGCACTTTGCAGCCTCTATCATGGTCCCACCCGGCATGAGTTCCTCGACAGCCTGAGCACGCCTCCCGCCATCTGGCAGGCCCGCGTCAAGCAGCCGGATGGGAAGACGCTCGACACGCTCTCCGGGGGGCCTGCGTCGATCACGGTGGACCGCGCCGGCATGCCGCGCCGATTGGTGCTCCGTCTCTCCTGGCCCGGCGAGCTCAACCCGACGGCGAGCATCACGTTGGATGCGGGGACCGGACTTTCGCGCTGGCGCTTATCCGCGGCGAAACCGGAGGGGGAGCGCGCGCTTTGGGAAGTGGACTTCCCCGTGCTCTCCGGCATGGGCAGCCGCGAGCACCCGGAGCGCGATACCGCCGCGGTGCCTCGAAGCTGGGGCCAGGCCTTCCCCAATCCGACCGTGACTCTCTCCCGGCACTCCATCAACTATCCGAGTGCCGGCTGGACGATGCAGTACGCGCTCCTCTATCATGGCAATTCCGGCCTCTACCTGGGGGTGCACGACCCGCGCGCCTACAGCAAGTGTTTCACTATGGAGACGCTCCATGATGCAGCGGGTGGCAACCTGGCGTGGAGGGTGACCCACTACGTGCCGGATATGGGGAAGCCGGGCCAGGGGTGGACGGCGCCTTACGACGCCGTCGTGGGCACCTACACGGGCGACTGGTATGAGGGGAGCCGGATCTATCGCCGCTTCGCGGAGAGCACGCCCTGGCTGAGCAAGGGGCTCCTGGCGAAGCGGAAGGACGTGGGCACCGCTATCCGGCCGCTCGCGCTCTGGATGCTGGCCTCCGGCGGTCCCGAGACGGTCGTGCCCCAGGTGAAGCAGTTCCACGAGTTCTTCAACGTCCCGATGGGCGTTCACTGGTACAACTGGCACCAGATCCCGTTCGATGACGACTACCCGCACTATTTCCCGACCAAGCCTGGCTTCCGGGAAGGCGTGGCGGAGCTGAAGGCGCGGGGTATCGCGGTGATGCCCTACATCAATGGGCGGCTATGGGATGTCGACACGGCCGATTGGCCGGCGGCAAAACCGTCGGCGGCGATCCGCGCCGATGGCGAGAACTATGTGGAGGAGTACGGAAGCAAGCAGAAGCTTGCGCCGATGTGCCCGACGACGCCGCTGTGGCAGCAGAAGATGAAGGAGACGGTCCTGCGCCTGGTGCGCGATGAGGGCGTCTCGGGCGTCTATCTGGACCAGATCACCGCGGCGCGGCCCGCGCTCTGCTATAACCCGACGCACGGGCACCCCCTCGGCGGTGGCTATCACTGGTGGAGTGGCTACCGCAAGCTGCTGGGCGATATCCGGGCGGAGCTGGCGCGCACGCACCCCACGGCATTCCTGACCAGCGAGAACAACTCCGAGCCGTGGACCGACCTCCTGGAGGGCCACCTCACCTGGACGCCTCCTCTGGGCGACCTGGTGCCGATGTATGGCGTGGTGTACGGGGGCTACACCTATCCCTTCGGGCGCCAGACGAATCGCGCCGCGCTGGACGACCGAAACGGCGCAGCAATCGAGTTCGCCACCCAGTTCCTCTGGGGCGGGCAGCTTGCCTGGCTGGGCAACATCATCCTCGAGCCGAAGTATCGCCCCGAGGCGGAGTACCTGCGCCTTCTGGCGCAGACTCGCGCCCGGTGCATCCCCTACCTGGCCGAGGGCGAGATGCTGAAGCCGCCCGCCATCGTGACGCCCGTGCCGGAGATTACGGGCAAGACGATCTGGGGGCCTCATACGGTCGTGGATACCATGCCTGCCGTGCAGGCGGTTGCCTGGCGCGCCGTGGATGGCTCGGTCGCTTTCTTCCTCACCAACCTCTCGACGGAGGCGCAGAGCTTCACCTGGGAGATTGACTTCGCGCGCCACCGGCTGGGCAAGGCCGCGGTCATCAAGCCCCTGGGTGCCAAGGAGGGCATGCGCGTCGTTGGCCCGCGCCTACACCGCAAGGAGACGCTGCCGACACGTGGCCTGCTGACCCTGATCGCCCGCCCGGTGAAGTAGGCCGCGAGCGCGAGAGGAACGCTGCGCCGGCCAAGGGGCAAAGTGATACGCGAAAGGGAAACAGGGCCGGCGCGGCGAACGTGGAAGCAAGTATGTGTGTCTGGCAGCCGGCATACCTAGCGAGCATCCGGGGTTGCGGGCGCTCGCTAGGTATGCTTCCTTTGGCGTTGAGAACGCGCGAAGGTTGAAGCACTTGATTGAGTGGAGCAGAGAAAGGACACCATCCGATGGCAATGAAGAATGTGCCAGCCAGCGCCGTGGAGCGTCTGGCGGCGACCGGTAGCGAGATCTGGTGGGATTCATCGCCTCTCATCTTTTCCGCCTGGCTCGAGGAGATGGTCGGCAAGGCGTGCTGCCCGAGCACCGCAGAGGCCCTGCGCACGCAGCTCTCGCGCATGTACCGCTTCGATGACCCGGCGGCCAGCGTGCTGCGCGGCATCACCACCAACCCGCCGCTCTCGCTCGCCGTCGTCAAAGGCGACCAGGCCGGCTGGGACAACTGGACCGAGAAGTACATCAAGGAGCACCCCGAGGTCACCACGCCGGAGCTCTTCTGGGCTACCTACAAGGAAGTCGTTCGGCGCGGCGCGGCGATGTTCCAGCCGATCTTCGAGGCCTCCGGCTACAAAGAGGGCTACCTCTCCGGCCAGGTCGATCCGCGCATCCTTCAGGACACCGATGCCATGGTCAAGCAGGGTGTCGAGCTGAACAGCATGGCGAAGAACGTCATGGTGAAGATGCCCGGTACCAAGGAAGGCGTGGAGGGTATCCGCCGGCTGACCGCTCTTGGCATTCCGACGAACGCGACGCTCACCTTCACGGTGGCGCAGCTCGTCGCCGTCGCCGAGGCGGTGAAGGCAGGCCTTGCGGAGGCGCGCGCCAATGGCGTGGACCTCAGCAAGTGGCGCTCCGTCGTCACCATGATGCTCGGCCGCATGGAGGACGCAAAGGCGTTCGCCGAGCAGGCCGCCGGCCTCGGCATCGAGCTGACGGAGACCGACAAGCGCTGGGCAGGCATTGCCGTCTTCAAGAAGGTCTACCGGATCTACAAGGAGCGCGGCTACGAGAGCAAGGAGCTT
>DUUU01000378.1 GCA_012841485.1 Armatimonadota bacterium | reverse complement strand
CGCTGACGCGGGCCTGGCGCTGATGACCTCGGAGCGCGCCTACTCCGTCACCGGACAGCCCTCGGGGGTGCCCAACACCTTCCCCCTCTTCCCGGAGAAGATGGAGAACGAGGACTCCCTCGCGCTGGTGCCGAGCGCGGCGTTCAACTGGATGCTTGATGACCGGAGTTCGGTTGGTCTCACAACGTACGGGTATGGGGTGATGTACACCCGCTACCCGGAGACCGCCGGAGGCGGGGCGGGAACTTACGGCGCGGGCGCGGCAGGGATCCGTACCGAGCAATTCTACGTCGTCCCCACCTATGCGCGCAAGATCGGCGAGGCCTCCGCCTGGGGCGTCTCCGCGGTGATGGTCTACCACCGCTTCCGTGCCGAGGGCATGGGCAGCATGGGCGGCTATGTGAGCGACGGCGTTCCAGACAACCTATCGGATAACGGGACGGACACGGCGTTTGGAATCGGCGCCAAGCTCGGCGTGCAGAGCCAGGTGACCCCCACGCTGACGCTCGGCGCCTCCTATCAGACCAAGATCAAGATGAGCCGGCTCAAGAAGTATGCCGATCTTTTCCCGGACGGCGGCCGCTTCGACGCCGCGCCAGTCCTTCAGGTCGGGGCCGCGTGGGCGGTCTCGCCCTCTCTCACCGCCATCTTCGATATCGAGCACACCGATAACAGCGCCGTGCCGGCACTCGCCAACCCCTTCTCCAAATTCCTTCAAGCGGCCACCGCCGGCAATCCCGACGGGCTGCTGGGCGGCCGCGATGGCGCCGGGTTTGGCTGGCGCGACGTCACCACCTACAAGCTCGGTCTCCAGTGGGAGGCCTCGCCCGGGTGGACCTGGCGCGCCGGTGCCAGCTACGGGCGCCAGCCCATCCCCACCTCCGAGGTGGCGATGAACATTCTCGGGGCGAACATCGCCGAGTGGCGCGTGACGGCGGGCCTCACCCGTCGTCTCTGCGACCGCCACGAACTGAATCTCTCGCTGATGTACTCCCCCCGCAACAAGATCAGCGGCCCCAATCCATTGGAGGCGCCAGGCCAGCAGAGCATCGAGCTCTCCGCCCGGGATTTCGAGATCGAGACGAGTTACGCCTGGAAGTTCTGAGAACGCGCGGCGTTCGGAGTTCAAGGCTCAAGGTCGCCACAACACGCCGGCCTTGAGCCTTGAGCGGCTTATCGGAACGCCCATGCCATCGATGCAATCACCCCCGCCACCGTCAGGAGAGTAGTTCCCAAAGCAGGCTTCCGGCGGTCCACATACAGCACATCCCCCGGCTGCATCAGCGGCAGCGCGTAGCTTCCCGGCTCTCGAATTGCGCTCTGGAGGTCCAGAAGCACTTTGTGGGGGCCCTCGCGCGTCTGGCGAACCAGTCGGACTTTCCGCAGGTTCGCCCGATCCTCCGGCCCGCCCGCCTGGGCCAGCGCGTCCAGTACCGGTATCTGGTCACCGAGCATTGGAAACTGCCCTGGACGGCGCACCGCCCCGAGCACGGAGAAGCGATGCTCCACAAGGGAGACCGCGACAACGGGATCACGCAGGTAGCGCAGGAGCGTCTGGCGGATCGCCTCTGCCGCCTCCGGTCGCGTCAGACCGGCGAGCTCTACCTCGCCGGGGAAGCCCAACGAGACCTTGCCATCGGATCCGATCGTCACGGTGCGCGAGAGCTCCTCTTCGCCCTCGATCTCGATGCGGATCACCTCGCCAGGCAGGAGAGTGCGCTCTGGAAGCTGCTCAGGTTGCGCCGCCGAAGTTCGTCCGCTTACCGCCATCGCCAGCGCGATGGCCAGCAGGTATCGGCAGAAGATCAACGTGAACTCCTCCCGGGCGTGCCGCAGCACGGCAACGCCTGGCGCCAAGCACACGCGGTCCGCGCGACGCAGTCCATGGCGCCCTCACGGGCACCGTCCCGGCAATTCGCGTGCCGGTCCGACCGCATCCACCTGGCCTCTCACGCCTCTGTGCCGATGCGCCGTGGGGGCTGCCCACCCGGCAGGAGAGCAGCCCGGCGGGCGCGAATCGTGAGCACATGGAGGGCGACGGCGCGTCCATCGCCGTTTGCCAGGATCCATTGCGGCCGGAAGTGGTTGCTAGTTCGGAGACGCGGCCGGGCCCCGGCCCTGCACCCCATCGACGCGCACCGGTTCCCCGCATGGGCGGGCCGGCTCCCTCTTCCGCCCGCCGCGCGAAGGGAGTAT
>DUUU01000377.1 GCA_012841485.1 Armatimonadota bacterium | reverse complement strand
GAGATGGGCGACGAAGCGGTGGGAGTCATCACCTCCGGTATCAACTACCAGTATGTCAAAGAGGTGATGCCTGAGGCATCCGTCCTGAAGCTGGGGTTGACGTATCCGCTTCCCGAGGAGCTGATCCGGCAGTTTGCCTCGCGCGTGAAGACGCTTTACGTGGTCGAGGATCTCGATCCGTTTCTCGAGGAGCAGATTCGGGCGATGGGGATCCGAGTGGTTGGCAAGGAGCGCTTCCCAGCCCTAGGTGAGCTGGATCCGGTCCTTGTTGCCTCTGGTCTGGGCATCGAGCGGGAGCAGGCAGAGGCGCCGGCGGCCCACGATGCGCCCGGCCGACCCCCCGTGCTCTGCGCGGGGTGTCCGCACCGCGGCTTCTACACGGTGTTGCGCAAGCTGAAGCCGATTGTCACGGGCGACATTGGCTGCTACACTCTGGGCGTGCTCCCGCCATTGGCGGCGCTGGATACCTGCGTTTGTATGGGAGCTTCCATCGGAAACGGCATTGGGATGCTCCGCGCGCAGGCGCCGGACGACACGCGCCCCGTCGTCGCGGTGATCGGCGACTCCACTTTCATCCACTCGGGCATTACCGGCCTGATCGACGCCGTCTACAATGGCACGCCGATCACCGTCTGCATCCTCGATAACCGCACCACGGCAATGACCGGTGGGCAGGAGCATCCCGCTTCCGGCAAGACGCTGCGCGGGACCGAGGCGCCGCAACTCAACTTGCCAGGCCTCGTGCGCGCGGTGGGCGTCGAGGAGGTGCTCGAGGTCGATCCGTACGACCTGGATGCCGTGGAAAAGGCGCTGCGCTATACGACTCAGTGTGGAAAGCCGGCGGTGATCATCACCACGCGGCCGTGCGTGCTAAAGCGCGGGGGCGCGCGCCCGGAGGTGTTCACGGTGTCGCTGGAGGAGTGCACCGGCTGCCAGCTCTGCTTCCGCATTGGCTGCCCGGCAATCGAGTCGGTGCGCGGGGAAGATGGGAAGCTGAAGGCGTCGATCAACCCGGCGCTGTGCAACGGCTGCGGCGTGTGCTTCCAGGTGTGCCGGTCCGGCGCGATCCGGCGCCGCGAGTAGGAGAGAAGCGGCGTCAGGCAGGGCACGCGCAATGCGCGTGAGGCGGGGCGGCGGTTCTGCCTTCCCACGGATGATTCCACCCCTGCACGCGAGTGTTGGGCTCTTGAGAGAATACGAAAGCGGCAGGAATGTCTGAAGCGGTAACAAGTATCCGATTGGCTGGCGTGGGTGGTCAGGGCATCCTGGTTGCCAGTGAGGTGCTGTGCGACGTCTTGTTGGCCTGCGGGCATGACGTGAAGAAGAGCGAGATCCACGGCATGGCCCAGCGCGGGGGCACGGTGAACAGCGACGTGCGCTTTGGGAAGAAGGTCTACTCGCCGGTGATCCCGCACGGTGAGGTGGACGTGCTGGTGGCCTTCGAGCAGATGGAGGCGTTGCGCTACCTCCCTTCTGTGAAGGAGGGGGGTGTCGTCGTGATCAACGATCAGCGCATCCTGCCGTCGGCTGTGGCATCGGGCAAGGCCGAGTACCCCGAGGATGTGGTGGCGAGAGTGGCGCAGCGGGCGGGTACCGTGGTCTCGGTGGATGCCCTTAGCCTCGCCAAGAGCGCGGGATCGCAGCGCAGTGTCAATGTGTGTTTGCTGGGGGCGCTGTCTCGCTTTATCGCGGTGGAAGAGAGCGTGTGGGAAGCGATGCTCACAGAGCGATTCCGCGAGAAGGGACTGGCGGCGAACCTGAAGGCATTCGCTCTGGGTCGATCGGCGGAGTGACGGAGAAGAGGATGATCTGGAACAAGGAAGCCGAATGCCTGCCACGCGAGGAGCGAGAGAAGCTCCAGGGAGAACGCCTCCGGGAGACGGTGCGGCGCTGCTACGAGCATGTGCCGGCCTACCGGAAGAAGCTGGACGAAGCGGGGATTCGCCCCAGCGACATCCGCTCCATCGCCGATCTGAAGTACCTCCCCTTTACCACGGCGGCAGATCTACGTGATGGCTATCCCTTCGGCATGTTTGCCCGGCCGCTGAGCGAGGTGGTTCGCGTCCACTCCTCTTCGGGCACAACGGGCAAGCCCAAGGTCGTGGGGTACACGCAGAAAGACGTGGATACGTGGGCGGAGGTGATGGCGCGCACGCTCGCCTGTGGCGGCGCCGGGCCGCACGATATCATCCAAAACGCCTTTGGCTATGGCATGTTCACGGGCGGCCTGGGGATCCACTACGGCGCCGAGAAGATGGGAGCGACTGTGGTGCCGATCTCCGGCGGCAACACCAAGCGTCAGGTGATGATCCTGGAGGATTTCGGGAGCACGATGCTGGCGTGTACGCCCTCTTACGCCCTGGTGATCGCCGATACGGCCGCCGAGATGGGCGTCGATCTCCATAGGCTCCCGTTGAAGTATGGCGTCTTCGGTGCGGAGCCGTGGACCGATGAGATGCGCCGGGAGATCGAGGGGCGCATGGGCATCCGGGCGACGGATATCTATGGCCTCAGCGAGGTGATCGGCCCGGGGGTGGCGAGCGCCTGCGAAGCGCAGAACGGCCTGCACGTCTTCGATGACCACTTTGTTCCAGAGGTGGTTGACCCGAGCACGCTCGAAGTGTTGCCCCCTGGGTCGCAGGGAGAGCTGGTCTTTACCTCGCTGACGAAGGAGGCGTTCCCCATCCTCCGCTACCGAACGCGTGACATCACTCAGCTTTGTTACGAGCCGTGCGCGTGTGGACGGACGCACCCGCGAATGCAGCGGATTGCGGGGCGCACCGACGACATGCTGATCATTCGGGGCGTGAACGTCTTCCCATCGCAGATCGAGAGCGCCTTGATGGGAATCGAGGGCACGGAGCCGCACTACGTGATCGTGGTGGATCGCAGCCAGGGCCGATTGGATGAGCTGGAGGTCTGGGTTGAGGTCTCGCCAGAGCTGATCTCCGGCGAGGTGCGGCGGCTGGAAGTCTTTGAGCGAAAGGTGGCGGCCGAGCTGACGAGCGTCCTCGGGCTCTCCCTGAAGGTGCGTCTGGTCGAGCCGAAGACGATTGCGCGCAGCGAGGGAAAGGCGCGCAGAATCATCGACAGGAGGGAGCTGGGCTCATGAAGGTGAACCAGATTTCGGTTTTCCTGGAGAATAAGTCGGGCAGACTGGCGGATGTCACGCGGGTACTCGCCGAGCACCGGATCAACATCCGCGCGCTCTCCATCGCCGACACGATCGACTATGGTCTGCTGCGCCTCATCGTGAACGATCCCGAACAGGCGGCGAAGGTCCTCACGGATGAGGGGTTCACGGTGGCCCAGACGGAGGTCCTGGCGATTGAGGTTCCGGACCGACCCGGGGGCCTGGCGGGCATCATCGATATTCTGGCATCCGAGGGGCTGAACATCGAGTACATGTACGCCTTTGTGGGGCGTTCCGGGGAGCACGCCATCGTGATCTTCCGGATCGAGCCTGTGGACAAGGCAACTAAGGCCCTCAAAGAAGGCGGGGCGCGAATCCTGACTGGCAGCGAACTGTACGCGCTGTGACCTGGTTCCTCCCCACACGGTCGGTCGCACAAGGTGGCCGCGCCGGCGAGTGGGGCCGGCCTGGGTCGCCCGCCGGGTGTTGGCGCGTGTTCGGCATCGCGCGTGATGCGGGGCCCGAACGGTGACGCGTCCCATATCGGGTGGTGATGCGCGCGCGAGCGGATCGCTGGAAGCGGCGGGAAGCGCGTCGTCTCCGCCCCGCCCCGTGCGGCTGCTGGATGGGCGAGATACGATCAGAAGGATTACCATTGCAGGAAGCAGGCGCCGATATCGGCGCCTGCTT
>DUUU01000376.1 GCA_012841485.1 Armatimonadota bacterium | reverse complement strand
GGGCGGCCATGGCCGCCCCGGCCCACAAGCGCGGTTACCGCAACGAAGGGCGATCTCCGGCTGATATCGCCGGCGTTCGTCCTCGCTACATGTCATAATCGCCGTAGCCGCCGCCACCGGCCGGCGCGGCTTCTTCCTTCTCCGGCTTCTCGGCCACGAGGGTCTCGGTGGTGAGGATCATGCCGGCGATGGAGGCCGCGTTCTGCACGGCCGAGCGCGCGACCTTCGCCGGGTCGATGATCCCGGCCTGCACCATGTCGACGTACTCCTCGGTGAGGGCGTTCAGGCCGATGCCCGGCTTCTCGCTCTTGACGCGCTCGACGACAACGCTGCCCTCGAGGCCGGCGTTGTTGGCGATGGTGCGGAGGGGCTCCTCCAGCGCGCGGCGGACGATGTTCACGCCCGTCTTCTCGTCGCCCTCGGCCTCAATGCTATCGAGGCAGGGGATGACGTTCACGAGCGTGGCGCCGCCGCCGGCCACCACGCCTTCCTCGACGGCTGCGCGGGTGGCGCTGAGGGCGTCCTCGAAGCGGTGCTTCTTCTCCTTGAGCTCCGTCTCGGTCGCCGCGCCGACCTTGATCACGGCCACGCCGCCCGCGAGCTTCGCCAGGCGCTCCTGGAGCTTCTCGCGGTCGTAGGAGGAATCGGTCTCCTCGATGGCGCGCTTGATCTGGGCGATCCGGCCCTGGATGGCATCGCTGGTGCCCGCGCCCTCGACGATGGTCGTATTCTCCTTGGTGATCGTGATCCGCTTCGCCTTGCCGAGCATGGAGAGGTCCACGTTCTCGAGCTTCACGCCCAGGTCCTCGGAGAGGAAGCGGCCTTCGGTGAGGATGGCGATATCCTCAAGCATCGCCTTGCGGCGGTCGCCGAAGCCAGGGGCCTTCACGGCAACCACGTTGAGGGTGCCGCGGATCTTGTTGACCACGAGGGTGGCCAGTGCATCGCCGTCCACATCCTCCGCGATGATCACCAACGGGCGACGTGCGGCGGAGATCTTCTCCAACAGCGGGATGAGGTCCGCAGCGGCCGAGATCTTCTTCTCGTGAATCAGGATGAGCGGATCCTCGTAGACCGCCTCCATGCGCTCAGGGTCGGTGACGAAGTAAGGGGAGATGTAGCCCTTGTCAAACTGCATGCCCTCGGTGAACTCGAGGGTTGTAGCCGTGCCCTTGCTCTCCTCAACGGTGATGACGCCGTCCTTGCCCACCTTCTCCATCGCTTCGGCGATGAGATCACCAATCTCACGGTCGTTGCCGGAGATGGCGGCGACGTTCGCCACGGAGGCGCGGTCGGTGACCTGGATCGCCCGGCTCTTGATCTCCTCGACGACCTTTTCGACGGCGCGCTCGATGCCCTTCTTCACGGCCATCGGGTTGGCGCCGGCGGCGACGACGCGCAGGCCTTCATTCACGATGGCTTGGGCCAACACCGTCGCGGTGGTGGTACCATCTCCCGCCACGTCGTTCGTCTTCGAGGCGACTTCCTTCACGAGCTGGGCGCCCATGTTCTCGTAGGGATCCTTCAGCTCGATCTCCTTGGCGACCGTCACGCCGTCCTTCGTGATCGTGGGCGCGCCCCACTTCTTGTCGAGGACGACGTTGCGGCCTTTGGGGCCCAACGTCACCTTGACCGCCTGAGCCACAAGGTTGGCTCCGCGCTCAAGGGCTCGGCGAGCGTCCTCATCATAGATGATCATCTTGGCTGCCATACGTCAAAACCTCCCTGAGGGTATCGTTGGGGGTGTCCCATCACTCCTTGATCGCGTAGATGGAGTCTTCGTCAATCACGAGGTACTCCTCATCGCCGACGCGAACCTCCGTGCCAGCGTACTTGGAGTAGACCACACGATCCCCTACCTTCACGTTCATCGGGGTGCGCGTTCCGTCTTCCAGTACCTTGCCGCTGCCCACGGCGACAACTTCCCCTTCCTGGGGCTTCTTCTTGGCGGTATCCGGCAGCAAGATGCCACCCGCCGTCTTCTCCTCCTGCTCGGAGGGCTTGATGACCACACGGTCACGCAGAGGTCGAAGCATTTGAGAGTACACCTCCCTTCCTGAGAAACCTGGTTGAGCCTGATCCGCTCGCCGCCTGCACGCGGCGGGAATCGGAGTGGCCCTGTCGGCCCCGTCCACTCGGGGCTCAGATTAGCACTCACGGGGGGCGAGTGCTAATGTCGCCGCTATTTTACCGAAAGGGAAAGGCTTTGTCAAGGGGCGTTGCACGGATCAACAGCGCCTCTCGGTGAGGGCCGACGGTCAGGCGTCATAGTGCCCGCCCGCGCGCCCAGCAAGCCGGAGAAGGGACGCCGGCCACTCTGGCGCCCGGGGGCGATAGCGCTCCGGGGCGCCCGCGCCGTCTAGCTGCAATGGCGCGTAGCGCGGACGTTTCAGGATTTGCCCGAATGGGTAACGTCTGCCGGGATGGCGCCGGGGGCTTTCACGGGAGGAGGCCAGCATGGGCTCTCGCCAGATCCTCATCTTTCTTCTTGGCAACATCCTGATCGCCACCGGGTGTACCCCTGGCGAGCGCCAGGTTGAGCAGGCCATTCAGAGGGAGTTACCGCGCCTGGTTGGCCCGGCCGCGAGTTACGACGTGGATATTCAGGGGTTGCAGGGCACGCGCGGCGCGGAGCGCGTGAACGCCACCGGCCGGCGAGTTCGCCCCGACGGCTCGCCCGTGCTCGATCACGCCGCAGTCGAACTGAACGGCGTCACCTATAACGCGGAGCGCGGCCAGCTCGAGCGCGTGGAGAGCGCCGAGCTGATCGCACGGGTGCAGGCGGCGGACCTTGCTGCCTTTCTGGAGGCGCAGCGCACCCTGCGAGATGTGACCGTGGATCTCGAACCGCCCGACCGCGCCGGTGTGCAGGCACGGCCGGAGATCGCCGGGTTGGAGATTCCGCCGGGCGTGCGCATCGACGTCGCGGGCCGCCTCCTCGGAGAGGGCGCGCGCGTGCGCTACGACATCGATCGGGTGCGCGCTGCAGGGGTGACTCTGCCCGGCGGAGTGGTCGCCCGGCTTTCCGACGCGATCAACCCCCTGGTGGATCTCTCCCGGATTCCGGTGATCCTTCGGGTGGTGGAAACCCGCGTCGAAGGGGAGAGCGTGGTGATTCGCGCCACCGGACGCTATCCCCGGTAGGCAATTGCCGCATGCCATGCGACCTGGGCCTGGGCATGCCCCTGGCTGTGCGCGAGGTTGCCGTGCTGTGGCGGCATTGACGGCAGCGTAGGCTCTTGCTATAATACCTCCATAGCCTGAGGCAATCGGCCCCTGGTTCCACCAAGACCGAAGGAGAGTCCCGAATGAAGCAGCGATCCGGCTTTACCCTTATCGAGCTGCTTGTCGTCATAGCAATCATTGCTATACTGGCAGCAATCCTGTTTCCGGTATTCGCGCGTGCCCGTGAAAACGCGCGCAAGAGCTCCTGCATGTCCAACGTGAAGCAACTGGCGATTGGCGTCACCATGTACCTGCAGGACTACGACGAGATGTTCTTCATCCGCCGTCAGGAGCCTGGTGGAACGCCCACGATCTGCTGGTATCCGCTCAGCTCGCAGCCCACCTACCTGTTAGAGCCGTACGTGAAGAACGCCAAGATCTTCCAGTGCCCCTCGTTGCCAGGCTATGCCGTCGGTTACGGCTACAACTTGTGCCTTGGCCTGGCGGTGACGCTGTCGAGGGTGGAGGAGCCATCGGAGCTCGTGGTCCTGGGCGACGACCAGTTTGGCTCCGGATGGTATTACGCGCCGAGCCAAGGCACGAGTCTCTTCGGCGCCAACTTCTGCAAGACGCCGGGTACGGCCACCGCGGGTGTTCAGTGGGGAGTGAACGCGCCGTATGGCCGGCATTCGGATGGCGTGAACATCGCCTTCGCGGACGGCCACGCCAAGTGGATCAAGCCCGAGAAGCTGTGGAACGGCGGTAACGACAAGCCTCACTACAAGCAGTGGTAAGGTGAGAGATGTCAGGCAGCGCGGGTGTTCGGCCCGCGCTGCATGTCTTGTGGGTGCGCGCGCTTCCCCCATCCGCCGCATCGCTGCCGGCGACTCGCCTAACCCATAGCCTCGTCCCTACCCTCTTGTCCCGCGACGACCCCTCGGATGAAGGAGAGCTGCCGCGTGGTGGTCCCCCGAATGGGGCACCGAACTCCGGGCGTGCGCACCCTCTCCATCCATGTCCGTCCCTTCATCCGTAGTACTGCTGATTTCCCCGCGCCGGCCCCAGGGGAGAGGAGCTACCGCGCGGTCATCGCGGAAGCCCCCGGAAGAGATCCATTTCGTTGACACTAAACCCTCTCCCAACGTATAATGAGACGCGTTCGCAAGAGGAGCGGATGCGTTGGGGGAGCAGTCGTTTGTCTCCCGCTCGGATTAGGAGGCATTGCTGATGGGTGTGGTTCGCACCGGGGAAGACTCGCCTGAAGTCTGCCCGCGCTGTCGTCGTCCTACGCGGCGCGACTTCCACTTCTGCCCAACGTGTGGCGAGCGACTGCAGGAGGTCTGCAGCGCCTGCCGCGCGCCGCTGGAGAAGGATTGGGCTTTCTGCGCCAACTGCGGCACGCACCGTGAAGCGCGGGCCGTGCTCTTCGCTGCCGCCGAGCCGATGAGAGAGCAGGAGGGCGGCACCCTCCCCACCGAGGAGGAGGGGCTGGCGTCTGTGATCAGCGAGCGCGCCGAGGAGCACAACTCCCGGGGCTCCGAGCTGTATGAGAACGATGAGTTCGGAGAGGCGGTGCGCGAGTTCAGCGCCGCGGTCTCCCTGGTGCCCACGCATCCCGTTTACCGCACGAATCTGGCCGTCGCCCTGAGCGAGATGGGCGAGTACGAGCGCGCCGTCTCGGAGTTTCTCGAGGCGCTGCGCCTGGATCCCGACAACGCGGGCGCTTACCTACAGCTGGGCTACACCTACCAGGAGATGGAGCGCCCGCAGGATGCGATGAATGTGTGGCGTCGCGTGGTGGAGCTGGCTCCAGATTCCGCGGAAGCGGAGGAAGCGCGCGACGCGATGGAGAGCATTTGAGCCCGTGGCGGGCGGCAGATCGCGGAGGGAAAGATGGCTGACGAAGAGAGGCCGGAAGAACAGGGACAGCGCCCCGGAGAGGTCGTTCGCACTGTCTTCGAGCGTCTGGGCGAGACGCTCGACGTGACTGCCAAGACGGCGCGGTTGAGCCTGGACATTGGCGCCCTCAACGCGCGCAAGGGTGGCATCTTTCAGGAGATGGGGCGCAAGGTCTATGACCTGCATGGAAAGGGCCTGGTAAAGAACGCGGCCCTCCTGGCGCTGTGTGCCGATGTCGCGGAGATCGACTCGCAGATTGCCGAAAAGCGCGCCCAGATCGAGGAGTTGCGTGGGAAGAGCGGCAAGGAAGCGGTGATCGAGGAAGAAGAGCTGGGCATCGATGAGGAGCCGGCGGCCGGGCCGACAACGGGCGATGACCTGAGCGATGAAGAGGAGCGCGAGGTCCGGCCTTCCACTGGCAAGAATCTCTGAGCAGGAAGCCACTGGCTAGAGGATGCGGGCGCGCGGTATCCCTGGGCAAGCGTTGGGGACGGCACCTCCGGCCTGCCCGTTCCGTGGAGAAAAGCCGCGGAATCGATCTTGACACGATCTCGGTAGGATGCTATAATCTGCTTGCTTGGAGTGCGATGCCGACGTAGCTCAGTGGCCAGAGCAGCGCATTCGTAATGCGCGGGTCAAGGGTTCGACTCCCTTCGTCGGCTCCACGGATTTCCAACCGTTATCCATAGATGGCGCAGATGAGCACAGGTTACCTGTGATGCTCTGCGCCATTTGTGCATCATCCCCCTCCTGTTGCCTCTTCCCGGGCTTCTTCGTGAGACTGCACATCAGAACGGCTTTGTGGGATAATCCGGCAGCGCGACTGGCACAATACGGGGATGCTCGAGAGAGGGCGCCTGGCATGAAGCGAAAGCATACCGGCTTCACCTTGATCCAACTCCTGTTAGCAATGGCAATCATCGCGATCTTCGCGTGCCTGCGCCCGACGCAGATGGTGGGCCAGGCGCGCGCAGTCGCCAGGGAGTGCCGCCTGTCGGAGCAGGCTTTCGTGGCAACCGGCCGCCACACGGTGTGGTTCCCCTGGACAGGCAGCCGCATCCAGCGCACCCTGGCCGCGCTGTGCCGGGACGCGGCCGGGCTCGAGGTGCGCGAAGACGAGTTCACGCTGACCTTCGAGAAAGCGCAGCCTGGCGAAGTGCGGGCCGCGCTGGCCGGGCTCCTGACCTCGCACCCGACGGCTATGGAGCTCGCGGCCGCCTTCCCGATAAAGACACGCGAGAAGTACGACGGCTATCTCTCAGAAGAGCTACAGACGCGGCTCTTCGCGCACAACGCGCTCGACTTGGACGGTGCGCTCGAGGTGATCCGGTCCGCAGTTCAATAGCCTGCACGGGCGCACGGATACCGGCCACCCGGACGGTGAGCGGGGATGGTCGGAATAGAACACGCTTGGCGCGCCGTGGAACACCCGGACCGGCAACGCGCACGGTTTCGCGGGCGCGCTGAAGCACATGAGCGACGCCGCAACCGGCCTGTTCTCCATGCGGGCACAGCACCACGACCGGGCGATGGGGGAGCCCAGCGGTCATGAATAGAGCGATAGTCCTTTCGCATCACAGCGAGGGTCTCTCGATGAGTTGCCCCGGATCGTGAAGATGTGGACACACACGACACGGATTGCCATGAGACGCCATCGCGGCCCTGTAATTCTCCCTGCGGGCGCTGGAAAGACCGGTATCCGGTCACAAATGCCTAATGCACGGATGTCGCCAGCCGAACGGTGTCTGGAGCCACCGACAACTGAGCACCGTCGACTTCCCGCATGATGGCCCCTGTTGCGGCTCAACCCGGTGTCCGGCAAGGCCCTGTAGCTATCTCCTTCTACGAGGGATTGCAACATCCCGGATGCGCGGAGAGCGCCATTATCGACAATGGCGCTCGGCGGCCACTCAGAGAGCGCACGCGGTTATTGCCTGCGCCATTCGTGAGCTTCCAGTTTCGCCACGCCCGACTGCTAATATGTCGAAAAAACGGAAGAAAATCGACATATTCGAGCGATATGTCGATAGCATCGACATATTCCACAGGTGCCACACGCGGGCATACGCACTCGTACGGCAGCATACCCGATTCCTGGAGCGGGCACCGAGGGTGTGGCTTACCTGCCGCTCGCTCCTATTCCAGGTGACTATGATTCCCAAGAAACCACATGGAACTATTATCCGCAAATGGCGCAAATGAACACAGATGAGAATAGAGCTGACCGACCGGGCTTTGGGTTATGCCGAGCGCGGGCATGGCTGGAAGGTTCATTCTATCAGCGAACATCTACGCCATCTGCGGGTAATCCCCCTTAGATCAAGCCTCCACGCGGAATGTGGTTGTGCCCTTCCACTGCTCGCCGGGGCGGAGGGTGGCCGGGCGGGCCATCACGCCGGTCTCCACGCAGAGCATCCACGGATACTCGTCGTCGCCGAAGTCGGGCATGCGCCGCGACTTCTCAATCCACGGGTTCCAAACGACGTAATCCGGCATGCCGGCCTTCTCGATTCGGAGCTTCCGGGCGTTCCCTTCGGCGACGAGCAAGACGCTATCCGGCGCGCTCTCGTAGATGAAGTCGGTCTCCTGGTCGAACCGGATCTCCCGGCGTGTCTCCACTTCCCGGATGTCGTCGCGCAGCGTGTCGATGCGCGTCACGCCTTCCAGGCCCAGGAGCGCCGTCCGCCGGATGTCGGCCACGCGGAAATAGGTGTGCAGGGCGCAGGTGAACGCGAACGCCTCGCGACCCGTGTTCTGCGCGCGGTAGTCCAGATGGAGCGTGCGCTCTCCCAGGCGCGCCTCTAGCTCCAGGGCAAATGCGTGCGGCCACATCGCCAGCGTCTCCGGGTTTTCGCGCAGGCCGAGCGCCACCGTGATCTCGCCCCCCTCGGCCACGCCGGTGCGGAGCACGTCCCACTCGCTGATCCGCGCGAAGCCATGCTGCGGAAGCTCGCCCCCGCCAAACTGCGGGAAGATGACCGGAATCCCGCCCCGGATTGGCTGGCCCGGCGCGAACCGCGACTCCCGGCTCACGAAGAACAGCTCCTCTCCCTCGGGCGTCGTCCACGACGTGACGTGCGCCCCGTGCAGGTAGATCACCGCGCCGGCGCCCGAGGCATGCCTCAGCGCCATCGCCGGCAGCCCGTTCTTCCCGGTGGCGAACGTCACCGCTCCCTCGATACCAAACCGCTCCTGTAGTGCCTGAAGCATGCGCGTCTCTCCTCTCCCAAGAACTCGCGGTGCCGCCTACCCCTCCGGCTCCGGGGCGGCCCACGGACCGCAAACCGTCTCAAACTGCTCGATCAGCCGCGCCGAATCCCATCCCGCGGGCGTGCGCGCCTCGCTCACCAGCGGGCCACGATACCCTGCCCGGCGGAGCTGGTCCAGCATCGCCGGCCACTCCAGCGTGCCGCATCCGGGGGGCTGGTGCTGGTCGCGCGTGCCATCGTTGTCGTGCAGGTGCAGCGTGAAGATGTGCGCTGCCATCGCATCGATCCACTCGGCCAGCGTGCCCGCCTGGTGCGCGTGCCCGAAGTCGAGGCAGATCCCCAGCCAGGGCGAGGCATACTGCTCCAGGAGAACCGACAGGTGCTCGATGCGCGAGCCGTAGCACCCGGGCGAGAGCACCTCCAGCGCCAGGCGCACCCGCTCCGCCTCCGCCACCGGCAGGAGACGGTCGAGCGCCGCGCGCGCGGCGGCCTCCGCTTCGGGCGAATACGCCGCCTCCAGGTGGAACACGACGTTATCGCTTCCAAGACTGGCCGCGACATGGAGCGTCTCCTCGTGAACCCGCAGCGCCTCGGCCCGGCCGTCCGGGCGCGTCGCCCCGAGCATGAAGGGCCCGCCAAACCGGGCATGCACCGTATGCACCTGAAGCCGGGACTCGGCGAGCGCTGTCGCTACCCGTGCCACCGGCACGGGCGCTTCCGGACGCAGCTCCGCGATCTCCTCCGCCCGGAGGAAAACGTGGCGCACTCCCAGCGCGGCCACCTCCCGCAGGTAGGCATCTATCTCGGGGTGCTCCTGTCCAAAGATGAAGTGTACATACCTCTCTAAAAACGCAGGTGAGAGTGGCAACTCGAGTTCCTTTCCTGCCGCCTCGGCCTGGGCACGCGAGCCCGGCGCCCCCCATCCCGGCGCGAATGCCCTGCCGCCGGGGGCTTTCTCGTGGGCATTCACACCTCTTGCCTCTCTTTTTCGATAGAGTCGGCGTTCCTGCCTGTCCGCGGCAGGGGCCGGGCGGCGCGCTATCGAACCACTCGTCACAAGAGCCCACGCCGGATGTGGGGCTGCGGGAGGGGAACCGATGCTGCGGTTACTGGCGTTTCTTCTGGTCCTGGCACCCGCGAGTGCCGAGACGCTCCAACTGGATGAGTGGACGGGGCTGGCCCCCGACCCGGCGGTGACCTACCGGGGGAAGCCGGCGCTCGCCTGGAACGACATTCAGCGCGTGACGCGCGCGGAGGCGAAGGGTGCGCCGGCGGACTGGACCCGGTTCAAAACGCTCCGCTTCGCCGCGCACGTGGCGAAGCCCACCGACTCCGTGATCACCCTGGTCCTCGACTCGGGGAACCCGGAGACTGACGGCGCGGATTACTACTCCTTCACTTTCACGACCGACTTCACGGGGTGGCGCGAGTTCCAGGTCTCGCTGGACGTGATGGCGTCCGCGCGCCAGCCGGTGGGCTGGCACCAGATCCGGTGGGTGGCGTTCAGCTCCAACTGGGCGCACCGCCTCGATCCAGAGACCGTCCTCCACCTGGCCGGCTTCACCCTCGATACCGAACCGATTCCCGGCACCGACCGCCCGGCGGGCGAGCTCCTCGTCAACCGCGGCTTCGAGCTGGATACCAACTACGACGGCCGGCCGGAAGGCTGGGGCGTTAGCACCTGGGATACCGGCTCGCAGGTGGCCCTCGATACCCAGGTGGCGCGTTCCGGGCGGTGCTCCATCCGCATCGATGGCGACCCCAAGGGACGCGCGGGCCTCTCGGCCGGTTTCGGGCCGGAGGAGAGCGATCCCAAGGCGGTGTACCTCCTCTCCGCGTGGGTGAAGGTGGAGGGTGAGAGTACCCATCAGCTCCGCACCTCGGCACGCATCACCTCGGTGGGCCCGAAGGGCGAGGTGCTCAAGAGCGACTATCGCCTCTGCCAGCCGGGCGAGTACGACTGGCGCTATCATGAGTGGGCGGTGGTTCTGCCTCCGGAGACCACGCGCTTCAACCTGGTGCTTTTCCATCATGGGGCAGGCCGAGCCTGGTGGGACGATGTCTCGCTGCGCAAAGCGGTTCCCGCGAAGGCGGTGATGCCGGCGCAGAACGCGACCGTGCGTGACGGCCGGCCCCTCTTCCAGTGGGAGGAGGTGCCCGGGCAGGCCGTGCTGGAGATCGCTTCAGAAGGCAACTTCGCGCCGGATGGCGTCCGGCGCTATCCGGTCACCGGGAACCGCTTCCACCTGCCGGAGGCGCTTCCCCTGGGCAAGGAGTATGTGTGGCGCGTGTTGGCCACCGGGCCGGATGGGAGCCTTCGGGTGACTCTGGCCACCGGTGCGGACGGCCAGCCCGCCGAGGCAGCCCGCTTCTTCGCGGGCACTTGGGAGCAGCGCATGGGAGAGCTACGAGAGAAGCTGCAGCCCTATCAGGGACTGCTGGAGCCGCTGCAGGCGCTTGCCAAGCGCAACCGGATGTGGGATCCCTTCAAGCTCCTGGCAGAGACGATTGCCAAAGGGGAGAAGCTGGCCGCGACGGAGCCGGCAAATCCCGGCGAGGTCCGCGCGGAGCTGGATGCCGATCTGGCAGAGCTCGAGCTTGCCGCGCCCTGGTGGCGGCGCATCTTCCTGGATGATGCCGGGCTTTTCGAGGGCCTGGACCTGGAGCGCCCCGGCCTGGAAAAGGTGAAGGCCGCCGTGGCCCGCCAGGAGTGGCCGGCGGCGCGGCAGGCGTTGCTGGAGTACTACCGCGCGCGCAAGACGCCAAGCTACTACGCGAAATATGAGGATCCGCCTGTGCGCAACCCGGCGGTGACCACGGATGCGCGCGCCGATGCGCTCCTCACCCACAAGTTCCCAATCCACTCCTACAAGGAGCCCACGTTCGACCTGGGGCCCGATTTCAACTGGCACGTCCACCCGATTATCGATGTCGAGTGGCCCACCAAGATCCATCGCTGCTTCCACTGGTCTACCCTCGCCGCCGCCTATCGGCAGACCGGGAACGAGAAGTATGCCGAGGAGATCGTGCAGCAGCTTCTCGACTTCGGGAAAGACAACCCCATGGAGCGCTGGAGCCCCGAGCGCCGGCGCTTCGCCTGGAGCACTCTGAACGCCACCGTTCGCATCTATTCGAGCTGGATCGATAGCTGGCTCCAGGTCCGGGAATCGCCCCACTGGACGGCCGACGCCCAGTTTGTCTTCCTCACCCTCCTGCGAGAGCATGGCCGCTTCCTGATGGAGAAGCAGGCGAAGCACGGCAACTGGGTCGTCGCCGAGGCCCAGGGGTTGGTTGAGCTGGGGGTCATGTTCCCGGAGTTCAAAGAGGCGAAGACGTGGAGCGATGAGGGCTACCGCCGGTTGCAGCGCGAGCTGGAGGTGCAGGTCCTCTCGGATGGCGTTCATGTGGAGCGCACCCCTGGTTACCATAGCATGACGCTCAGCTGCTTCATGCGCCCGGTGCAGCTGGGGCTTCTCAACGAGGTGGATGTGCCTGGCCGCGACCGCTTCATCGCGAAGCTGGAGCAGATGCACGAGTTCTACCTGTATGGCAGCAAGCCGAATCGGCGCATGGAGCAGATCGGCGATAGTGGCATGATGGGCGTGGATAGCCTCCTACGGCGCGGGTGGGAGATGTTCCGGCGCGAGGATATGCGCTGGGTGCTCACCGAGGGTCGGGAGGGCAAGCCGCCGGTGCATCGCTCCTATGCCTTCAGTGGCGGCGGCTTCTACGTGAGCCGCAGCGCCTGGAATGACCCGAACGCCCTCTGGAGCATCGTCGACTGGGGCGGGTTCCTCGGCCACTGTCACGAGGATATGGGCCACCTCAGCGTCTACGCCTATGGCACCGAACTGCTCATCGATACCGGCATCTATGCCTACGCCTGGCCGGTCCGCGCGCCCTTCTACCAGACCGTGGGGCACAACACGGTGATGGTGGATGAAAAGACGCAGAAGCGCCGCGATCCGCTCTCAGCGAAGTGGGTGAGCACCGACCAGTTCGATCTCTTCTACGGAACCACGGACAACTCGGAGCCGCTGATTCACGAGCGCGCGGTGGCCTTCCGTCAGCCCAACGAGGCCGGCCCTGGTTACTGGCTTGTGGTGGACCGCCTCACCGGTGAAGGGAAGCACCGGCTGGACCAGCGCTGGCACGCTACCGAACGGCTTACCGCGAAGGTGGACGGTGCGACGGTGACGCTCACGGGCAAGCCGGACAGCAATCCGCAGCCCTCGCTCGTGATCGCCGGGCTTCCACAGCCAGGGATGCAAACCGCCATCGTCGATGGCGCGGTGAGCTACTCGTGGTATAAGAAGACTCCCGTGGAGGTGACCCAGTTCACCCTGGATCAGGAGATGCCCGCGGGCTTCGTGACGCTGCTCTATCCCACGCCGCCGGGCGCGCCCTCCGCGAAGGTGACTCTGGAGCCGGTGGCTGCCACCGGCGACGGCGAGACGGGTGCGCTGACCGCGGTTGTGGCCACGATCATCGACGGCGACCGCCGCTTCCGTGACCTGTGGCTCGTGAATCACGCCGGGAAAGGCGTGATCCGGGTGGGTGATCTGGAGACGGATGCCCGCGTTCTCTTCTTCCGGGAGGAGGGGGCGAAGCAGAGCTGGTTCCTCTCTGAGGGGAGCTTCCTGCGCAGAGCGGGAGAGACGCTCTTCAACGCCCGGGAGAAGGTGGATGGGGCGGGCGCCACGCCGCGCGGGAACGCGACGGAGCTCGTCTGCACCGGTGGCGAGCAACTCCTCCTGGCGGCAGCGGGCCCGGCCACCTTGAACGGCGCTCCCTTCACGGGCGTGCGCAGAGAGAAGGCGGTCTACGTGCCGGCGCTGGAGCCGCCCGCGGTTCCGGAGCCGCCCCGCGCGCCGGGCGGGCCCCGGTTCGAGATCGAGCCGCCCCCGCCGCCTCTCCAGGCCTCGATGACGCTGCAGGTCCTCCCGCAGGATGCCCCTCTCCCGGCGGGAAGCCTCCGCGTCGAGGCCGAGGAGTTCTCTGCCCAGGGTGGTGGAGGCGTGGAGGTGACGGACAACAAGGTGGGAGCGAGCGGGCGCTCCTTCCTCCACTGGGATCATGCCGGGCACTGGTTGGAGTGGAAGGTGCCCGTAGCCCGCGCGGGTCGCTACCAGCTTCTCATCCGGGCGTGTACGGCGCAGCCGCGCGCTCTGCGAAAGCTGACGGTGAATGGAAAGACAGCCCCTGGAGCCGAGGCGATGGAACTGCGGGGCACCGGCGGCTACAGCAACGAGCGCGATGATTGGCGCACCTTCGTGACCACGGGCGCCGATGGCCGCGCGTTGCTCCTCGATCTCCCGGCCGGCGAGGCGACGGTTCGGCTGGAGAATATCGATGGGGAGAGCCTGAACCTCGACTGGATTGCCCTGGTGCCCGCGGCGGAGTGAGGCGCTGAGGGTGCATCAGAGGTGAGTCAGGGCGGGGAGTCCCCCGCCCTGACTGGCTGTACCTCTGTCTACTCAGAAGGGCTCTTGCGGCGCCTGCCGCGCACGGCAGCCCAGGCCATCGGCCCCGCCGTCAGCGTCAGCATCGCCAGGGTCCCGGGTTCCGGAACCGGAACTTCCGGTGGCGGCAGCTCGGTGATCGGCGGCGGTGGCTGCGGCCGCTCACCGCCGATGAAGGTGATCGGCGGGACGGCGGCCATGATCGGCAGCACGGCGGAAGGCCGTGAAGGCACCGGGGTCGGCGCTGGCACCGGGGCCACCACGGGCACGGCGGCAGCGGCTCGCGACACCGGAATCGGCACGGGGGCGACCGGCACCGGCGCGGCGGCGACCGCAACCGGCGGGACGATCTCCCTGATCGCCACCTGCTCGAACGGAACGCTCACCACCCGCGAGACCGGGACCACCTGCTCAGAGGGCACACTGATCACCTCGGGCACCTGTGGTACTTGCCGCACTGGGCGCACAGCGACCTCCGGCAGCTCCGGCACCATCGCGTTGCCGCAGATCCACCGGAGCACCGGCTCTCCGTTGCGCAGCGCCAGGACGCGGGTCCCGCGCGGGAGGTAGACCTGGCGGGCGACGATGCGGCCGCCGGGGCGCACGTAGTAGACTCGGTAGCGTCCGCTGGCTGGCAGGTAGCTGATCACCAGGTTCTCCCGGATGAACTGCGCAACCCGCGACCCAGGGATGCCGAAATGCCTGGCGTAGCGCGCCCGCACTTGAGGATTCTGCTCTGCCTGCAGGGCCAGTGCCTCGACCGTGTCGGCGCGATACTCCAGGAACGACATCGGCGGCACTCTTTGGGCTCGAGCGGCGGAGACCTGGCCAGGCACGCTCAGGCTCGCCGCCATCACCGCCAGGCACAGCAGTCCGTATTTCATGGTTCTCCGCATGAGTCATGCTCCTTTGTTCACGTCTCGCGTTGTGGAACTGCACCGGACATAGGCAG
>DUUU01000375.1 GCA_012841485.1 Armatimonadota bacterium | reverse complement strand
GCGCGGTCCACGCTCTCCTGGAAGCCGTTCGGCTCGATGCCGTCGTCCACTGCGCCGCCTATACGAATGTGGATGGGTGCGAGCGCGACCCAGACCAGGCCTACCGCGTGAACGCGCTTGGAACGGCCGCGGTGGCGGGCGCCTGCCATGCCGTGGGCGCTGCTCTTGTCGCGATCAGCACCGACTTCGTCTTTGATGGCGAGAAAGGGCGCCCCTATACGGAGTTTGACGCGCCAAACCCGTTGAGCATCTATGGCGCCTCCAAACTGGCGGGGGAGGAGCTGGTGCGCTCGCTTTGCCCACGTCATTACATCGTGCGCACGCAATGGCTCTATGGGGAGCATGGCAAGAACTTCCCGCTCGCCATCCTGCAGCGCGCCGATGCCGGCGAAGAGCTGCGCGTCGTCTCGGATCAGGTGGGCGTGCCGACGTATACGCGCGACCTGTCACGCGCCATCGCGCGGATCTTGGAGCAACCGCTCTATGGAACCTACCACGCCGCCAACCGGGGAGAGGTCTCCTGGCATGGCTTCGCCGCGCGCCTCCTCGAGATGGCCGGGCTGGATCACGGCATCGTGCGCCCTATCTCATCCGACGAGTGGCCCAGCCCCACGCGCCGGCCCGCCTACTCGGTGCTTCGGCCCTACGTCCTGGAGCTGACGGGACGCGCCGAGGTACTTCGCCCCTGGGAGGAGGCCCTCGCCGAGTTCCTGGAGCGCGTCGGCCGTCTCCGCGCGTGACCGCCTGGCCCCATGCCTCACGAGTTTAGCTTGTTGACGAGCGTGCCCATGTATTTCGATAGCCACTTTCGGAAGGCATAGGCTTCGTAGGCGGTCAAGCCTTCTGGCTCGGCGCCCCAGGGGAGGCGATCCAGCCGCTCTTGCGCCTCTTTCTCTACCTGGGCGGCATACTTCGCGCCGCGCTCATGCCCAGAGCGCTTCGCGCGAGCGACCATCTGTTGGAACGTATAGAGGTAGCGGAAGTCGTCGTATCCCTCCCGGATCCCTTCCCACTGGAGGGTGGGCACCGCCGCCCCGCCCGCTGGCGCCGGGTAGGTCAGGCAGAGGTCCTTCCCCGCCACCTGACCATCGCCATCGAAATCGGAGTAGGGGTCGCCCAGGGGGCGCTGGTACGTTTCGGTCCAGTGAGCGGCGGCGCCGGAGCGCCAGAAAGCGATGCCAGTCAGGTACCGGTTGGCGGTCAGGTTCCCCTCTAGCCGGGGAGAAGTGCAGCCGCTCCCATACCACCAGAAGGGCTTGTTCGCCTCCTTGAGCGCCTTGCGCAGGACGCCGTTCTTGTCGGCGGCGACGGCCTCGGCGCCGTAGCACGGGATACCAAGGAGCGCGTCGAGCTCTCTCATCCCGTCATGGGGGCTGGCCAGGAGGGCCAGGGTAGGGAGCGACGCGCGCTTGCCAAGCGAGAGGAGTGCCCTTGCTGTGGCCAGAGAGCTTGCACAACGCGCGTCCGGCTCGTCCGCGAGCTGGTAGACCGCCTCCGGCCACTTCTCCGTCTCGGCGCGCACCGCCAGCTCCGAGAGCACGATGCCTGCCAGGCGTTGCACCGCCGGGTCGTCCGGCTTCGTGTCGGTCCCGCGCAGTTGTGCGATGGCCTGGGGGAGATCGCGCAGGTCGAGGATCACCGGCCCGCGCAACCCCGCTCGCTTGTAGATTCCCATCAGGCGCGAGAGAGGCGTGAAATCAACCGTGAGCTTCTCCCCCGCGTGGGTCAGCGTGCCGTGGGCAAGCGCGGTGAGCGCGAGCGCATCGATGCCGTGCGCCTTCATGTCGCGCATCTCGCGCTCGATGGAGGCGTCTGTGGCGCCACGCCACCGCGCGCTATCGGCGTAGAGGCCCCATGTGCGCGAGGCCGGCCGCTCCAGCCGAAACGGGAGCACCTTCACCAGCAGCTT
>DUUU01000035.1 GCA_012841485.1 Armatimonadota bacterium | reverse complement strand
GCCCTGCCCAGGCGAGTGAATGCCCACGCGAAGGCGCCCTCTCGGGCGCCCGACCGATCGGAAGGGCCTAATTCACCCCGGGGTTTCTGAGGTAGTTCCAGTTGGCCTTGAGGGCCGCGGATGCCATCCACTTGACATGGCCATCCACGAACGCCAGGTTCTCGCCGCCGCTATGCCGCGAGGCGGTGGGCGACGTGGGGGGCGTGGTGTCGCAACAGGTGTTGGCATAGGGGATCGCGTCGCCGCCGCCCCAGCAGTGCTGCGAGTCGCCGATCATCACCGTCTCCGCCGGCTTGTCTACCTGTGCATCGGCAGTAGGCGTGCGTGCCGTATTGCTGCCAAAGATGTAATAGCTGAATCCATAGCCCATATTCACCGGCCCCGCGATGGGAAAGTCCTTGTAGGTACCATCCATCCCATTCGGCGTCTGCGACGGGCAGACCAGGATCTGCGTGTTCTTCAGATAGGGGGAGACGGCGACTGTAGGGTGCGCCGGAGAGTTCGGGTACTCTTCGCGAAACCACACCGGGAAGCACTGGTCATAGTCCTGCAGGTACATCGAGACCCCGATCGCCAGTTGCTTCAGGTTGGATTGACAGCTCGCCTTGCGCGCATTCTCTCGTGCCCGCGCAAACACCGGGAAGAGAATGGCGGCGAGTATGGCAATGATCGCGATGACTACGAGCAGCTCGATAAGCGTGAAACCGGCCGCCTTACGGCAGCATGGCCTCCTTGGGTTCACTTGCATACGGTGTTTCTCCTCCACCCGCTGGAAGGAACGGTTGTGGCACTTCGCGCACCTAGCGGTGCTACGGCATCGCGTAAGTCAGGGCCGGGCGCGCGGCCAGGGCAATCGGCGCCCACGCCTGTTGGGGTGCTCTATGCCCCAAGCGCGCCAGCCTGACGCCTGCTCCAGAGCGGTTGTCGTGGGCCACTGGCGCGATTCCTCCTTCTGCCGGCCGTCTCGTGTTTTGCGGCGGAACTGGCGCTCGCACGGCATGGGGGGAGGGCGGGGGCGCGCCGCTTCACATCCGCGCATAGCTCGCGCCTTGAGGGAGCCACACCGGAATCCACCGCGCGCCCGGGAACGACGAGGGAGGAATCGCCCGGATCGGTATCCGGGCGAAGGCCCGACTATCCTCCTTCGGCCTGCTTCTTCAGCGCGGCGAGGATATCATTGGCGTTCTGGACCATCAGCTTCTGCACCAGCGCCTTCAGCATGGGGCCGATGAGGGGCACCTCATAGCGGTAGTCCACCTGCATCGTCATCCGCGTGCCGCCTTCCGGCGTCGGCTCGAAGGTCCACCGGCCATCGTATTGCTGGAAATCCCCCTTGATCTGGCGCCACGTGCAGGTGTACGTCTCCTCGTCCCAAACGTCCTCCTCGGACCACTTCATCTCGATGCGGAACTGGGAGACGAGCGCGACCCACTCGCTCACCTGGCTCTTGCCGCTGCGCTCCGTCACGCGGATCGACTTCACGTCCGGCATGAACTCGGGGTAGCGTTCGATGTCGCGAGCGAGTGCGAAGACCTCCGCGACAGGGGCGTTGACAACGATGCTGGCTTCGAAACGGGGCATGAATCTCTTCCTCTCACTTCGGATCCGGCGCGGGCGTTCGCGCGATCACGGCGACCCCGGCAAGGATGAGCGCCAATCCAAGATAGCGTAACGAAGGTACTGCCTCGCCATGCACGTACTTGGCGAGGAGCGTCACGAAGATGTAGTTCAGGCTGATCATCGGGTAGGCAAAGCTGACGGGCACGCGCTGCAAGACAACGAGCCATGCAAGGGTCGCCATAACGTAGCACGCCAGGCCCGCCAGAACGACGGGGCTGCGGAACGCGCTGGCGAGCGCCCAACCAGAGGTTACCTGCGGCGCGTGCTCCATCCCGCTTTTCAGCACGATCTGCCCTACCGACCCAAGTAGCACCGAGGCGAGGATCAGGCACATGGCAAGCGTGTCCGGCTTGGTCATCTTTCCTCCTGGAGAGTGGAACTCGCGCATTCGGTCCTCCCTATGCGCCATGTGCTATCGCAGAAACGCGAGAGCCAGCACGGTTCCAACCCAGAGCAGGCCGTTGGCCAGGAAGAGCGGGTCGCGGAACGCAAGCTCTGGGCTGCCGCCGAGATCCTTACGATAGGCGAGGTACTGGTAGCGCCACACGCCATAGATGACGAAGGGCACCGTGAGCATCATTCGACCATCGGTAGGGGCATTCCCGTGTGGCTGAAAGGTGTAGAGCATATAGGCAACGATGGTGGCCGCGGTTGTCTCGGCGATCATCTGGTTCAGAAGCTCTGGGCTATACTTCGGCAGCACCGGGCGAGTGGCGCCGTTGCCATCCCCCAGGAGGATCCGCTCGTGCCGGCGCTTGCAGAGCCCGAGGAAGAGCGCCAGCAGAAGCGTGCAGATCAGGATCCAGGGCGAGATGCTCACCGGAATCGCCACGCACCCGGCGACGACGCGCACCACGAAGCCAAGGGCGATGAACAGCAGATCGAGGATCACCAGATCTTTGGCGACGAGCGAGTAGCCAACATTCAGCCCCAGGTAGAGCAGGCCGGTGATCCAGAAGTGGCGATGCCCGCCATCGGCCGGCGAGCGCAGGGAGATGGCGGCGGCAAGCGCGCCGGCGACCACCACGCAGAGAAGGGTAGCCAGCAGCGCCATTGAGACCGGCAGCCTGCCGCTGGCAATCGGACGATTCCGCTTGATGGGGTGTTCCCGGTCACGCTCGCGGTCCACCACGTCGTTGACCAGGTAGACGGCGCCGGAGAGGAAGCAGAAGCAGAGAAAAGCGAGCACGACGTAGAGGAGGTCCGCCGCCCCGACCGGGGCCCCCGCATACCGCCCGAAAAGGGCTCCGGCGAAGAGGAAGGAGTTCTTCACCCACTGGTTCGGGCGCATGGAGCGGAGGATGCTGCTAATCACGCTCAGACCTCAACTGCCACAAGCGGATGATAGCCTCCCAGACGATTCGCCCGCGCATCTTCGACGTTCCGAGGCGCCGGTTCGGGAAGACGATGGGCACCTCCGTGATGCGTGCCCCGTGTTGGTGAGCACGGAAGGTCATCTCAATCTGGAAGCAGTAGCCATTGGAGCGAACGCCGCTCATATCGATCCGCTCCAGCGTCTCGCGGCGCCATGCCTTGAAGCCACCCGTCAGGTCGCGATAGGGCAGGCGTAGCATGGCCCGGGCAACCCAGGAGCCGCAGCGGCTGACCCCGCGGCGGATGAGCCCCCAGTCCTCGACGCCGCCTCCGGGCACATAGCGCGAGCCCAGCACCAGATCGCTCTCCTCGAGTTGGGCCAGCATCCCCGGGATGTACTTCGGGTTGTGCGAGAGGTCCGCATCCATCTGCACAATCACCCGGTAACCCCTTTGCAGGGCCCATGAGAAGGCGGCAACGTAGGCCCGACCGAGCCCTTCCCGGTTCGCGCGATGGAGCACGTGAACTTCGGGATGGGCGCGGGCGAGCGCATCTGCTGCGTCACCCGTACCATCGGGGGAGTTGTCATCCACCACGAGGATGTCCAGGTCCGCGTTCAACGCGAGAAGACGCTCGACGACCAGGGGGAGGTTCTCGCGCTCATTATAGGTTGGAACCACGGCCAATCTGGAGCACTGCACATGGCCATTATACCGTGCCGTCGCTTGAGGTGTCAACGCGCGCTCAGGCATTCAGCTGGCGATGAGGTCGTATGGCTTCGCGTCGGTCACGGTGGCATCGACAAACGTGCCGGGTGTGGCATGGCTATCACGCAGAATCACCGTGCCGTCGATCTCAGGGGCGTCGCGATAGGAGCGCCCCACGCGATCCCGCCCTCGCGGGCCCGCTGCGGCCTCGACCAGGACACGGAGCCGCTGGCCGACCAGCTCCCGGTTGCGCTCGAGCGAGATGCGCTGCTGGACGCGCATGAGCTGGTCGAAACGGCGTCGCGCCACCGGCGCCGGGACCGCATCCGGGAGATCGAACGCGGCGGTGCCCTCCTCAGGAGAGAAGATGAACGCGCCCATGCGATCAAAGCGCGCCTCCTGGACGAACTGGAGGAGCTGTTGGAAGTCCTCCTCCGTCTCCCCGGGGAAGCCGATCAGGAAGGTCGTGCGCAGGGCGATCTCGGGGCAGGCTTGGCGGATACGCTCGATCAGCTTCAGGTAGGCTTCGCCATCCCCGGGCCGGTGCATCCGGCGCAGCACCGACCGGGCAACGTGCTGCAGGGGGATATCCATGTAGCGGCACACCTTTGCCTCCTCGGCCGTGGCGGCAATCAGGGCGTCGCCGACGTTGGTGGGGTAGTAGTAGAGCGGGCGAATCCACTCGATTCCATCAACGCGCGCCAGCGCGCGCAGTAGCTCCGCGAGGTGTGGGGCACCATACAGGTCGGATCCATACTGACTGGTGTCCTGGGCGACGAGCACCAGCTCGCGAACGCCCCCCTCGACCAGGCGTCGGGCCTCCGCCACGACTGCCTCCGGCGGCCGGCTGATCATCGGCCCGCGGATGCTCGGGATGGCGCAGAAGGCGCAGGGCCGGTTGCAGCCATCGGCAATCTTCAGGTAGGCGGTCCACGGCGCCGTGGAGAGGATCCGCGGCAGCTCTTCCGGGAGCACCGCCTGCGGCGTGCCCACGGCGTCGTAGCCGCGCCCGGCCAACGCTTCGCGCACCGCCTCGACGATCCGATGCTGCCCGCCGATGCCAACGAAGGCATCGATCTCCGGGATCTCGCCGCGGAGCTGATCCGCGTACCGCTGGGTCAGACAACCGGTGGCAACCACCCGGCGCACCTTGCCCCTCTCCTTCAGGTGCACGGCATCCAGGAGGGCCTGGATCGACTCCTCTTTCGCGTCGGCGATGAACCCGCAGGTGTTCACCACCACCACATCCGCGCGCGCGGGCTCAGAGGAGAGTTCGAAGCCCTCCTCGCGCAGCAGCCCCAGCATCACCTCGGCATCTACCTGGTTCTTCGGGCACCCCAGGTTGACGACCGCTACCCTTATCGCTCTGCTTTTCGCCATAGATCCCTCTCTGCGTACTCCCCAATCGTATCATAGCCTGCCCGCACCGTCAACGCGGTGCCGGGGGCTCCTGGGATTCCGACATAGGGAGAGGGCCGCCCTCACGCGCGGTGATCTATCGCCGTGCGCCGAGTTGCGCGCCGCCTCCGAGGCCTCGGATTCCTTGTTTCGGAATCCCGGCAGGTTCCAAAGGAATCTGGCCTCGCTCTCGCCAATTCTCCCGCTTGGGAATCCTCCCGCGTAATGGCGAGGCGCTGTCAGGCGTTGACAGCGTCTTTTCTGATCATCGGGCGCCCTCTGCATCGGGCTGGGCGCCTGAGAACGGTCTCAGATACGTTAGAAGGGGCAGCGCTCCACTCGGATGCGTACGATCATCCTGCTTACGATTTCGAACATCTTCATGACCTTTGCCTGGTATGGGCACCTCCGCTTCAAGTCGTCGCCGCTATGGATCGCGATCCTGGCGAGTTGGGGCATCGCCTTCGTGGAGTACTGCTTTCAGGTGCCCGCAAACCGAATCGGACACGGGCAGTTTTCGGCGGCTCAGCTGAAGGTAATCCAGGAGGCGATCACGCTCGTCGTCTTCGCGGGCTTCTCCGTGGCGTACCTACGCGAGTGCCTGCGCTGGAACCACGCCATCGCGTTCCTGTTCGTCTTGGCGGCGGTCTTCTTCATGTTCCGGAGGTGAGAGGGGAGACGGGGCGCCTCAGGCGAGCGCCCATGTTGCGGGAGGCTGCCCACATCCAGTGCACATGTGGGCAGCCCTCCAAGAGCGTGCGCCGCAGCCATATGGCCCCGGCCGGGGCGCATCCCATGGCAGATGGGGGGACGTTCCGCCGCGTTGCGGCCCGGCATCAGAACACCCACCCGGCGGGTCCGAGCAACGTAAGCAGGATCCCGGGTGGGCCTTGTGGCCGGCCGCCATCGAGACGAGACGCTACTGCTGTGTGATTGATACGGTGGGTCTTTTCTCGGCGCGCTTCTCGGCACGCTTTTCCTTCAGCGTTTTTAGCGGCTTTTTCTTTGGCTCGCTCTTTGGTGCGCTCTTATCCTTTGCCATTGCAGCCTCCATCTTCAGAACGCGGCATAGCGGCGCCTTCGTACGGCGCCACGCAGCTTTGAGCTTCTATTACCGACGCGCCCGAGGCGCGCCCGGTTCGGTCGTCTCTCGCCAGACGTGGCGGTATCGAGCAGCGCACCCGCGACCGCCACCTTTCGCGGGATCGCTATGAAAGAGGCCCAGTCATCAAGCCGGAATCTGAGTGCCGAGCGGTTGCCCCCTGGGCCGCCGTCGGCCGGCGCAGCGCCAGGGGGGCGATGGGGATCCGGGGGCCCCCAGGGGCGGGGCCACCCGGATGCTCCCGAGTCTATCCGAGCACGGCGTCGACCGCTTCCTCGAAGACGCAGAGCGATTCGCGAAGAGCATCCTCGGGGATCGTGAGCGGTGGAGCGATCTTAATGCACTCGCCGGCGCCGCCCACCGGGGCGAACATGAGCAGACCCCGGTGCATGCACGCGATGTTGATCTTCAGCGCCGTCTCCGGGTCGGGCTCCTTGGTGCCCGGCTTCACGACCTGAATGCCCGCGACAAGGCCCTTGCCCGTCAGGCATCCGAGCGCCGCCGGGTACTTAGCCTGGATGCGCGCCAGCTCCGGCATCAGGATCTCGCCCATCTTCGCCGCGTGCTCTACCAGGCCGCGCGACTGAAGTGCTTTGATGTTGGCGATGGCCGCAGCCACCGGCAGCGGCGAGGCGCTGTGCGTCGAGGTCATCGAGCCGGGGGCGTAGAGACCCATGATGTCACGCCGGCCGATCACCGCCGAGAGCGGCAGCGACGAGGTGATCCCCTTACCACACGGGATCAGGTCTGGCGTAATCCCGTAGTGCTCGAAGCAGAACATCTTGCCGGTGCGCCCAAAGCCCGCCTGCACCTCGTCCATGGCGAGGACGATATCGTGCTCGCGGCAGAACGCCTCCAGCTTCTGCGCGTATTCCACAGGGAAGAAGTCCGGGCCGCCCCCCTGATAGCTTTCCGACATCACGCCGGCGATCTCGTGCGGCTGGATCCCCTTGTCGCGCAGAGTCTTCAGGAAGAGATCGAAGGAGGTGTCCTCGTTCTTGAAGCCATCCGGGAAGGGTACCTGGATGAAGGTGGGGTCGCGATCCACCATCCAGCGCTTCTGCTTCTCCCAGCCGCCGGCAAGCTGCGAGCCCATGGTGCGCCCGTGGAAGGCGTTCTCGAAGGAGACGAAGTACTTCTTCTGCGGGCCGTACTTCTCAAGAGCGTACGTCTTGCTCAGCTTGATGCAGTTCTCCGTTGCCTCACTGCCCGTGCTGAGGATGAAGACGGTGTAATCGTCCGGCCTGGGCGCGAGCGCCTGCAGCATCGCGGTGAGCTGTGCGCGCCGCTCGTGCACGAAGACGTAGGTGGAGAGCAGGCCCTGGTCAATCACCTCACGCAGCGCCTGCTTGATCTCTTCGGCGCCATGGCCCGCGTTGGAGACGAGTACGCACGACGACCAGTCGATCCAGCGGTTGCCCCACGGATCCGAAACGATGAAGTCCTCCGCCTTGTGCCAGATGACCGGGGGTTGGCCCATCATCGACTGCGGCTCCGACTTCTTCAACTGCTCGAAGATCGGGAGCGACTCGGGCACGGGCAGCTTCGTTTTGATCGTGCGGTACTTCGTATCGACATGCGGAACCTCGACCGGCTCCAGACTATAGACAGCCACGTTCTACCTCCCTGGGTGCGAAAGCATGGAGAGATGGAAGAGTGGGGGAGGGAAACGGCGCGCTGCGCGGGCAGGCCCGGCAATTGACGGCCCTAGCTGGCACTGCTGAGAACCGCCCAGCACCGGCGTTTCCATGCCCCTCTCGCTCCATTCTTCAGGATCTCGGCTCGACATGCGGCTGACCTTCGTAGACGATCCGGACGGGTTCTCCGTCACGCAGGATCGACATGCGAGCCGCCTCGACGACCAACTCATTGATATAGCTATTAGCGGGCGTGGCGATGAGCCCCTTCTCATCCACCTCGCGGATGATGGCACGCCGGCGCTGCAGCGATGCCTCGGGATCCATGCCCGCCACTTCCGACTCGATGTTGTGAATCATGTTCAGCGTGGCGCTTACGGAGTCGGGCCCATAGCCAACCGGCTTGTAGCCGGCGCCCTCCCAGGCCGCGAACTGGAAGAAGTCCGGGTTCACGTAGTTGTACCGGGAGCCGCCGGGGCCGATCCCCTCGAGGAAGGAGTGGATCACGCCGCGGAACTGGTCATCATGCTCCAGGTAGCCGCTGCGGTCATCTCCCTCGAAGTACATCACCAGGCCTTGCTCGTTCGAGCCGGCACCGTCATCCGGGTATCCCAGGCCGTTGGTCACGGTGAGGATGGCACCGTTCTCGAAGCGTACCCGTCCGCTAGACCAGAGGAAGCCCTCGTTCCCGTTGGGGAATTTGCCCTTGACGCCGGAGACGGAGACCTCGACCGGCTTGATCCCGGTGATGAAGTAGACCAGGTCCACATAATGGCAGCCGATGTAGACGAACGGGTCAGTCTTGTCCGTGGTAAACCAGTTCTGGAAGTTGGAATGGCGGTAATAGTAGGGCTCGATCAGGCGTGCCTCACCCATGATGAACTCGCCAAACTGACCCAATTCGTAGCGGCGGCGCGCGATGAGGGCGCGGCGGTCGAAGCGCTTATGATACTCTACCCCGACGAAGAGGCCCTTCTCATAGGCTAGCTTCTCGATCTCGACGGTCTGGGTATACTTCAAGACCAGAGGCTTGACGCAGAGGACATGCTGGTCATTGCGGAGCGCTTCCATCACCGTGTCGTAGTGGAACTGGTCGGGCACGGCGACGACAACCGCTTGCCGGGGGGCCATATCCGCGATCACCTTGCGGAAGAGGTCCGGGTAGACCTTATCGGCTGGCTCGGAGAGCGAGGGGTAGGGGATGAACTCCTGACCCGGGAAGGCTTGGGCCAGAGTCTGGTCCTCCTTGAGGGTTCGCAGCGGCGGGCTGTTGAGCGCGCACACTTGGATGCGGTCAACAACGCCCGTGCGCTGAAGCTGGTAAACGGCGGGCAGCAGGAGATCCTGTGTGATCATCCCGCCGCCGACGATGGTGACAGTGATGGGTTTACTCATGTCCCTCTCCACTCAAAGCGTGTCGGTAAATGTAATCGCGGTGGCCAGCCGCGGCACGCCACGGTGAGCTCGCCGTACACGCCTCCACTTTCAGGGGCGCGGGCGAGGGCTTTCGGCCTTCGCCCGGGGGCTATCCGGAGGCACGTTGATCGGGGCGACCCGAGAGAACGCGGGTCCGGCAGCAGCACGCGCGAGGCTCCAATAGGCCTCCAGGCGCGGGTTGCACTGCGGACAGTTGCTAGGACCGCATTCATAGCAGCCAAGGCTCAGTCGCCTAAAGAGCGCCTTGGCGATTATCCACACCAACCGCCAGGTGTACCCGCAGTGATAGCAGATCACCGACGCATCTCCGGAAGAACCATCAAGCATTGGATCCCCCTGTATGCCGGCCTATTATCGCACGTGAGGGGGAACCCGTCAAGCGCCCGCCGACGCCGCGAAGGGCAGCCGGAGCCGCAGGCCCAGAACGGGTGGAGAGCGCCCGAACGGAAAGACGACGACGCTCTCCCTCACAGACCGGCGCTTGCCCCTCGATGCGGCGGCAATCTAGTTGTTCGGCACGGGGCCCGCTTCTCCCTTCGAGGGGGCGCCATCAGGCGGCCCTCTCCCCCGAGGAGCACGCTCCGCGGGCGCATCGGCGAAAGCTTGGAGGGGGCGCCGCGTGCCTGGCAGGCGAATCAGAGCGCGGCATGGGAGTGTTGAGGATGGGTGGAAGGGGAGTGCCCGGGACGGCCAGGCGTGCCGGCCGTCCCGAGTGCATGGATGCTTACTCCTTCTCGAGGGCCAGCGTCATCGTCGGCGCGTCGCAGACCTCGGCGGGGCCGAAGTACTGGATCGGACCGGGGAAGATGTAGTGGTCCTCGAGCGCCCACTTGTCGCGGTTTTCGGCGAAGACCTTGAACGGCTTGCCGTCCAGATCCACCAACGCCTTCTTGATCACCGGGACCATCTTGCCCTTGCGCTTCTCCAGGTTCAGCATCATCGTCACCGGAGTACCGCCGGCCTTCCACTGATCCACCGGCTTCGTCACGTTCTGGACGTTGACGGTGTAGCCGGTCAGGCCGCCGCGGATCAGCTGGGCCGCGGCATAGCCGAGCGAGTAGGTGTAGTCGGCGTCGAAGTTCGACGGCGCGGCGCAGCGGCCCTCATACCCGAAGAAGTGCGAGAGCGGGCTAAACTTCGCGTTGGTTTCGCCACGCGCCTTCATCAGGCGGATCTTGTCCGAGACGAGGTCGATCAGCAGGCGCTCCGTCTCCACCTGGGAGAGGGGAACGTTGCCGTGGCTATCGCGCGTGAGCAGAACATCCTGGATCGGGGCCGGGAGCGAGTTGTAGACCTGGGCGCTCTCGGCGCTGAGCTGCGTGTTGAGGTACTGCACGCGCTCGGAATGGTCCGGCAGGCTGCGCAGGTACTGCTCATCGCGCCCGAGGATGGTGCTCAGCTCGTCGATCATCACCTTGAAATCGGGGATGAACTCCACCAGGCCCTCGGGAACCAGGAGCACGCCGTAGTTCTTACCGGCGGCGGCACGCTTCACCACGATATCGACGATGTAGTCGACGATCTCGGCGAGCGTGGTGCCCTTTGCCTGAACCTCCTCGGAGATCAGGGTGATGTTCGGGTGCGTCTGCAGCGCGCACTCCAGGGTGACGTGGCTGGCCGCGCGGCCCATCAGGCGGACGAAGTGCCAATACTTCACGGCGGAGGTAGCGTCACGCTCGATGTTGCCGATCAGCTCCGAATAGGTCTTCGCCGCGGTGTCGAAGCCGAACGACGTCTCGATCTGTTCGTTCTTCATGTCGCCGTCGATCGTCTTCGGCACGCCGATCACGCAGGTGGGGCAATCCTGGGCGCGGAGGTACTCCGCGAGGACCGCGGCGTTCGTGTTGGAGTCGTCGCCTCCAACGATGACCAGGCCGTCCAGACCCATCTGCTCGAGGTTGGCCTTGCACGCGGCTAGGTCCTCGGGCTTCTCGATCTTGTCGCGCCCGCTCATGATCATATCGAAGCCGCCGGTGTTGCGATAGCAATCGATCACATCCGAGGTCAGTTCTTTATACTTGCCCTTGATGATGCCGCCAGGGCCCTTCAAGAAGCCGAAGAGGCGGCTCTCGGGGTTCGCGGCCTTCAGCGCGTCGAACAAGCCAGCAATGACGTTGTGCCCGCCCGGGGCCTGGCCGCCGGAAAGGACGACGCCCACCTTCAGCGGCGCCGTGCTGAGCGAGCTGTTCCCCTCGGCAAGGGTGGCAACCGGCTGGCCGTAGGTGTGCGGAAAGAGCTTCTTGATCTCGTCCTGGTCGCTCGCCGACTCGGTCGGCACGCCCAGATCGACCTTCACTTTACCCGCGCGCAGCGCCGGCGGCAACTTTGGCTGATAGCTGGCGCGTGCCTTCTGCAAAGCAGAAATCTGACAATCCATCGTTCGTATCCCTCTTTGAGCCCGTGTATTCCCCGAAATGACAATACGTGAGGAGGGGTCCGGGGTGATACCCACCCGTCGGCCGCTGCCTCGAAGCCCGCGGGCCGTACCAGATGCTGGCCGAGGAGGCATGCAGAGGCCGGATCTGTCCTGGATCGCGGAGCACGATGCGCAGCCTGCCAGAGGGAGGCTGCTACGCAGCAGCCCTGAACCGGCGGCCTGCCCACCGCCCTTCGACGATCCACCCAGACTCGATTCGATTGCCATCCGGCGGCTTCCTTCCCGCCCGCTGGCGTATCGAGCCTTGCTTGCACCCGCTCTGTTCGGCGGGGAGCCACTCTGTATCACCCATATTATAGCACAATCTCTTCTGGATGGGACGGGCGATGCGGGGCGCGCACGTCCGGCGACGGTACCGCGTTC